>JAJZQA010000226.1 GCA_021810985.1 Deltaproteobacteria bacterium | reverse complement strand
GAACTGGCTATCGCTGTCGCGATTTCCGTGTTCGGCCTCAACTCCGGGCAGGCTTTCGCCTCGGTCATCGGTCCATTGGTCGAGGTGCCGGTTCTGATCAGCCTGGTCAATCTGGCCTTTTACTTCCAAAGGAAGTACTTCGCCAACCAGATGGCCTGTCAGGTGAAGGACGTCACAACGCCGTAACCTTGGGGCGCTGCTTAGGGTTTTCGATGCTATGACCAGGTAATCAAAAGGAGAGAGAAAGAACTTTGCTATGACAACGATGACTTCGCAAACATGCAAAACCGAACCTGAGGAAACTGTGTTGCCGGCTTTACGGAACTATCCTTCCCGGCTCTTTGTGGAAACCACGACCCGCTGCAATATGAAGTGTCAGATGTGCGTCAAGCAGAGTATGGGGAGTGGTCTGGAAGAGGGCGATCTCTCCTTTGAGACTTTCGAGGCTATCGAACCGGCACTTCCCACTACTGAAGTTCTGGTCCTGAACGGCATTGGCGAACCGCTCCTTCACCCGGATCTTGAGGCCTTCATTCGTAGGGCAAAAAAGTTGATGCCGGTCGGAAGTTGGGTCGGCTTTCAATCAAACGGACTGCTCCTCGACGATGTCCGCGCCGAATCGTTGGTTCGTTCCGGTCTTGACCGGATCTGCCTCTCCTTGGATGCCATTTGTCCCGACACCTTCCGAAAGATCCGGGAGGGCGGGGAAGTGGAGGATATGGCGCAAGCGTTTACCTGTCTGAATAAAGCAAAGAAGCGGCATCCCGACAACAACCTTCAGGTCGGGGTGGAGTTTGTGGTGATGCGTGACAACATCCACCAGCTTCCGGATGTGCTGCGCTGGGCCGCCTCGCGCGGGGTATCTTTTGCCATCGTTTCGCACTTGCTCCCCTATGACAAGGAGCACGTGGACCAGATTGCCTATGATTACAATACCCAGGAAGCGGTCGATCTCTTTAGCGCCTGGTGGAAGAAGGCCGAAGAGCAGGGGATAGACATCAGCAATTTTTTCCATGTCTATCACTGTAAATATATCCGGACTGCCGAAGAGCAGCGGATGGTCGACTTCATGCTGGAAATGATTGCCGAGGCCAGGTCTCGCGACATTTTCCTCCATATCGAGAATCTCATGAAACGGGATGAGATCCTGGCGGCCAAGGTTGCCGAAACCTTTGAAAAAGCCAGGGCTGTTGCCGCGGAGACAGGTCTTGATCTGAAACTGCCGGGAGAAGCGCCGAGAAATGAGAGGAAATGCGATTTCGTTGATAATGGTGGCGTATTTGTTTCCTGGAACGGCGAAGTTCACCCCTGCTACTTTCTCTGGCACAGTTTCCAGTGTCACTTTTCCGGGCGCAAAAAATATGTCGGCAAGAAGGTTTTCGGCACTCTTGCAGACAAAGGCATTCTGGGGATCTGGAACGACCCTCCGTTCCGCGCTTTTCGCGAAGAAGTCCTCGAGCACGAATATCCTTTTTGCTCCAACTGCAACCTGCTTCCCTGTGAATATATCTATTGCGAGGAGTTCGAGCAGGACTGCTATACGAATACCGTTCCATGCGGCGACTGTTTCTGGTGCATGGGACTTTTTCAGTGCCTCTCCTGATTTTTCTTCAGTTTTTTTACCCTCATGCCCCCACCGCGACCGGTGGGGGCTTTTTTTGTCTCAATCTACGCTATACTGGTAACTGACTGCTTGCCCGTGCACAGTGGTATCATCGTTTGCGGACAGTCTCTTCCTCATCTAAAAATTCTTTAGGTGGTTATCAATGGGCATGAAACTGGGTCACGCTGGTTCCGAACTGGAAAATGCCGGTGAGGTTGTTGCCGTCCGTGGCAGTGTCGTCGATGTCCGCTTTCCCGATAGAATCCCCTTGATCCACAACCAACTACTCTCGTACGGGCCGCCCGCAATTCTAATAGAAGTTCTCGCACATCTGGATCATGAAACAGTACGGGGAATTGCCCTGTCGCCAACCCAGGGACTGGCACGCGGCTCGATCCTGATTGATACCGGCGGACCATTCACCGTGCCCACCGGCAACGAACTTCTCGGCAGAATGTTCAATGTTTTCGGCGAGACTATTGATGGACGTGGATTGTTGTGCTGCGGTGAACCACGCTCCGTGCACCGGAAGCCGCCGACCCTGACGGAAAGGGTAACCTCTTCGCAGATCCTGGAAACCGGCATCAAAGTGATCGATGTCCTTTCACCTCTCGAAAGGGGCGGGAAGGCCGGACTGTTTGGCGGCGCGGGTGTTGGTAAGACGGTGTTGATTACCGAGATGATCCACAATATGGTGGGTGTGCATGAGGGGGTCAGCATTTTCTGCGGCATCGGCGAGCGCTGCCGCGAGGCGGAAGAGCTGCACCGGGAGATGGAAAAAAGCGGGGTGCTGGAAAAATCGGTGATGATCCTGAGCCAGATGAACGAGCCGCCCGGCGCCCGTTTCCTGGTCGGTCATGCGGCCCTGACCATTGCGGAATATTTCCGGGACGACTGCAAAAAAGATGTCCTGCTCCTCATCGATAATATTTTCCGCTATGTCCAGGCCGGTACCGAGGTGTCGGCACTGCTGGGGCAGATCCCGTCGCGCGTTGGTTATCAGCCGACCCTGGCTACAGAGCTGGCTCAGCTGGAAGAGCGGATCTGCACTACGGGAAACGGCGCCATTACCTCCATCCAGGCGGTGTATGTCCCGGCCGACGATTTTACCGATCCCTCCGCCGTGCATACCTTCGCCCATCTCTCCGCCCTGATTGTCCTTTCCCGCAAAAGGGCCGCCGAGGGGCTCTATCCTGCTATCGACCCCCTTGAGTCCGGGTCCAAGATGCTTTCGCCCGTTATTGTCGGCAATCGGCATTACGAAATTGCCCAGGCAATTCGCAAAAATCTGGCCGAGTACCGGGAGCTTAAGGATATCATCGCGATGCTTGGGATGGAGGAGCTCTCCGCCAGTGACCGTGCCGTTGTCTATCGTGCCCGACGGCTGGAACGCTATCTCACCCAGCCTTTTTTTACCACGGAGCAGTTTACCGGCCACGGCGGGAGGATGGTGAAGCTGGAAGACGCACTGGACGGCTGTGAGCGCATCCTGAACGACGAATTTTTCAGCTTTCCGGAGAGTGCGCTCTACATGATCGGTACGATTGACGAGGCGCTAAAGCCATGAAGCTTACGGTAATTCTCCCAACCGGTGTCCTGGTGGACCAGGCGGTCACCAAGGTGACTGCCGAGGCGGAGAACGGTTCCTTCTGCCTGTTGCCGCGCCACATCGATTTTCTTGCCGCTCTGGTCCCGGGGTTGCTTGCCTTTGAAAAAGAAACAGGTGAAGAGGAGTTCCTGGCCATCGATGAAGGTGTTCTGGTCAAGTGCGGAGCGGAGGTCATGATCTCGACACGGAACGCCGTGCGGGGCGCCCCTCTCGGGCAGCTGAGAGAGGCGGTGGAAAAACAGTTTCGTGTCCTGGATGAAAGGGAGCAGCAGGCGAGGACGGTTCTGACAAAGCTCGAAGCTGACCTGGTCGGAAGATTCATCAGAATGGGGGAAAAAGCCCGTGGCTGATCAGGAACCGCGTAAAGGGACAAAGGCATCGACTGAAATGGAGAAGACCGTTGCCGCGAAAGAGGCACGGAAGATCTCTGCCCGCCGGGAACGGGACCACAGCCTGCTGTTCGGCCTGAGTATCTTCGGCATTGTTGGCTGGTCGGTGGTGGTTCCCACGCTGCTCGGAGTGGCCCTCGGTATCTGGATTGACGGACGCTGGCCGGGACCTTTTTCCTGGACGCTGATGCTGCTGTTCGGCGGTCTCATCTGCGGGTGTCTGAACGCCTGGTACTGGGTCAGCCATGTGTCGAAGAATGAGTAAAGCCAAATCCCCCCTGACCCCCCTTTCTTAAAGGGGGGAAATGAAATATCGCTTCCTTTGAGAGGAGGGGACTGAAGGATTTCCACTTTTAAAAGAAGGGAGAAACAAAACCTCCCCCTTTGAGAAAGGGGGATTGAGGGGGATTTAGAGCGATATTCTGTTGAAATGGAGATTTCACACATGAATTTTTCAGCCATAAATCTTTCACTGTCCGCCTTGGCGGGATTGCTTCTCGGCCTGTTCTACTTTGGAGGCCTTTGGCTTACGGTACGAAAAATACCCGGTTCCGGAAATCCTGGAATTCTCATGCTCGGCAGCTTTGTCGTCCGTCTCCTGGTGACTCTGTGCGGTATGTACCTTGTGATGGATGGAAAGTGGGAGCGGCTCGTGGTCTGTCTTGCCGGTTTTCTGCTGATGAGGATTGTTTTGACCCGCCTGCTGGGTCCTGCGAGAAGTGAATCTCGTCTTTCCGCCTGATCTGGAGGCTGAAATGGAATTGAGTCCCGACAGCACGATATTCTGGCTATGGGGGCCGATCAAGCTCAATGCCACCATTGTCTTTACCTGGGTCGTAATGGCGGTTCTGGTCGTCGGCTCGTGGCTGATCACCCGTCGTCTCTCCTCCGATGGGAAAATTCCCCGCCGGCAGAATCTGCTGGAGACCCTGGTCACCTTCATGAACGACCAGATCCGGTCCACCAGCCGGCAGGAGCCAGGACGGTTCCTCCCTTTTGTCGGGACTCTCTTCCTCTTCATTGCCGTCTCCAATGGCCTGGAAATTTTCCCCGGATTCGAGCCGCCCACCGGTTCCCTTTCCACCACCGCTGCCCTGGCGATCTGTGTCTTTATCGCCGTT
>JAJZQA010000225.1 GCA_021810985.1 Deltaproteobacteria bacterium | reverse complement strand
CAACGAGAATCACATATTCGCGGGCAATGGCTTTCGTCAGATCCTGCACGATCGGATACTGGATATCGCCAATCCCGCCGTTTTCAAGCGGGGTCTTTTTCCAGGCCAGATGGGTAAATTTCGAGTCAACTGAAACCGCGACAATTTCGCAGTTTTTTTCCTTGATCTCATCGAGTTTCCTGTTGAACGCAATGATCTCGGAGGGGCAGACAAAGGTAAAGTCGAGGGGGTAAAAGAACAGCATGACGTATTTACCCCGCAGCTTTGACAGGGTAATTTCACCAAAACTGTTATCAGGCATCACCGCTTCAGCGGAAAAATCGGGGGCTTCTTTGGTTACGAGAGTAGTAAGGGACATTGGTAGATCCTCCTTTGAAAAGTAGCAGCAGTGGCAGTTGGTATTTTCTTAACAGCGAAGAGGACCATTGTCAATAGGATAATTATTATCTTTTTTGTCTTTTTACAAATATATCCTTTCGGCCAGGCCCTTTCCGGTCACCGTCTGGAAAATTTTAGCTATCATTCCGCGGGTTTTATCGCTGTCAGTCAGATCAAATTCATCGCCCAGGTTCACCAGCCAATCGGCATCCCAAATGATGCGGAAATTGTCTGTGTCCACTTCGCCAGGTGAGTGATGAGAGCCAATAATCTCGCAAACCTCATCAATGACAGCTTCGGCAAGGCCCAAACCGGTCAAGATCTCCCGAGCGACCGGGGGACCTTCCTGTTCCTGCAGATTACCGGCGGACGAGGCGAATTTGCGTTCCGCCTCCCGGATGCCGATATCGTGCAGAATGGCTGTAGCAATAACCACAAGCCGGTCACCCTTCTCGGATTTCAAGATTTCCTCGGCAAACCCGGCAACCCGGAGTGCATGGTCAATTCTACGCTGATCGCTGCCGAAGTACGCCCTCATTGCAGCCTCGATGCTTCTCAACAGTTCATGCATTCCGCGATTCCTCCTTAAAGATGGCTAGCGAGTTTTCATCCGGTATGTGCCGCTTGGTACGGAGCGAAACTTCCCCGAAGCCCCTCGCAATCGGACGCCGGACTGCACCGACAGATGAGGTATCACCCCAGAAACAAATGTGTACCCTCGATCCTGCAACCGGTCCGCACGAGAGGCTCCGTGAAAGCCCCGCCCCGTCCCTCTTGACATCTTCTTGGAGTTTCCACGACGAAAACTAGCGAATTGTACCATCAACGGCGACAGTTACAACCTCAAAGGGAATAGCCTTGCCCGAAGCCACCAGTGCCTTTTTCGCAGCCGCCTCAATGCCGCCGCAACAGGGAACCTCCATCCGCACCACGGTTACGCTTTTCAGCGTGGCGTTGCGGAAAATATCGGTGAGTTTTTCCGTGTAATATTCGTTGTCATCCAGTTTCGGGCAACCAACGAGAAGTGCCTTGCCGGCCAGGTAGTCCTTATGAAAGTCGGCATAGGCAAAAGGCACGCAGTCGGCCGCAATCAGGAGATCGGCGTTTTCGAAGAATGGAGCAGTAACCGGAACCAGCTTCAACTGTATCGGCCACTGACCAAGCCTGCTCTGCCTGCTGCCGGTTTCCGCGCCCGAAACTTCCGGTGACGAACTGTTCCGGGTCATCAACCGTGAACCTGGGCAACCTCCGCCATGATGTCCCGCGGAAGAACCGCCGTGCTGCGCGGCAACGCCGGCTCCGACCGCCACTTTTTCCCGGCTTGCCTCAACCGCCTGCTCATCAAACTCATCCGCCTCTCGTTCGATGATCCGGATGGCATCCCGCGGGCATTCGCCGAGGCAGGCACCAAGACCGTCGCAAAGGTTATCAGCAGCGAGAACCGCCTTGCCGTTTACAATTTTGATCGCCCCTTCGGCACAGGAAGGAACACAAAGTCCGCAGCCGTCACACTTCTCCTGATCAATTTCAACAATATTTCTTTTCATGGTTTGTCTCTCCTTTTCTGTTAGGGATCATTATCGTAGATGTTTTCTTGTCGAAGATTCTTTTTTGCGACTAAGGATGATTGCAGATTAGCCGAAGAATGCAAGAAAGGTTATGACACATGTCAAAAAGTGAGAAATATCCTGATTCACAGATTTGCAATCAAATCTTCCTCCCCTTGCAGGGGCAGGCCCGTACGGGGAGCTCTTTCAGATGGAAACCAATAAGATACTAGACCCAAAACCAATCTCTGTGATATCTTTCATCGTTCAAAAAGTAGAAATAATCCAGAATGCCGCCAGCCCCCACTGCAGGCAAACTGCTCGTAAAGGAATTGAAAAATGGAATACGTTTCGCACGGAATAAACCGCGGCTACACCAACAGAATACTTTCCATCGATCTGTCAACAAACGAAATCACCGCACCGGACCTGGACCCGAAGGTAAGAGACTATTTTCTCGGCGGACGAAGCCTCGGCCTCTATCTTCTTCACAGCTCAACAACCATAAAAACAACCGCCACCAGCCCGGAAAACCCCTTGATCCTCGCCAACGGACCGTTGGGTGGCATCCCACAGTTTCCCGGAGCGGCCAAATCTATGGCTATTTCTCTTTCACCGCTCACCGGCATCCCGGGTGTTTCCAACTTTGGCGGTTATTTCGGGGCTTATCTGAAATATGCCGGTTTCGACGCGCTGAAAATCACCGGAAAAGCATTTCATGAAACCATGATCGTCATCGACGGTTTCGCCGGCAAGGTTACCATTGAGGAGGCGCCTGATCTGAAAGAGGTATTCGAACTGGAGCGGGCCATTGCCGATCGCTTTACCAATGCCGGTTTCGATAAGCGCCAGATCACTTTCATGTCTACCGGGATCGGTGCCGACGAAACGTCCTTCGGCTGCATCAACAGTCACTACTATGACGTCACCAAACCGACGCCTGCCGGGCGAGGCATCTTCCGCACCAAGCAGGCCGGCCGCACCGGCATCGGCAGTGTCATGCGCGACAAAAGGATCAAGGCCATTGTTGTACTGGCCGACCACCCACACGGCGAAAACCCCTTCGGTGCCGCGGACTGGAACAGGGTACGCAAGGCCGGCACAAAGCTGCACAAGATCATCAAGGAAGTTGATCCGCAATCCCTGAAGATGTACCGTAAGGGGAGCGCCGGACTCATCACCTTCATGAATAAACCGGAATACCAGTCCCTGCCGGTAAACAATTTTCAGCTGGGCTCCGACCCGCGCGCACCGCAGATTTGCGGAAAATTCTACGCGGAAAACCTCTTCGAGCACCGGGGCATGGACGGCTGTTTTCCCGGCTGCAACCTGCAGTGCACCAAGGGGGGCTGGGTAACCCTGACTTCCGGCGGCCACGCCGGTGAAAAAGTCTGGGTCGACGGCCCCGAATACGAAACAGCGGCAGGCTTCGGCTCCAATCTCGGCATCTGGAATCCGGAATTCATCATGGAAGCTAACTGGCACTGTGACAACTACGGGATCGACACCATCACTACCGCTACCATCATGGCTTTCCTGATGGAATGCTCCCAGCGCGGCTTCCTGACGAAGGAAGATGCCGAGGGACTGGAACTGGCCTGGGGCAAAGAAGCCGACGCCCTCACCTTCATTCACCGCGTGGCCCATGGCGAGACTGAACTGGCACGCGTTGCCGGCAAGGGGATGTCCACGCTGGTCGAGTGGGTCGCCGACCGTTATCGCACGAGAACAGGAAGCGCGGACGTTTCCGAACTGCAGCTCTTTGCCATGCAGACCAAAGGACTGCCCTTTTCCTTCTACCGCACCCATCGCTCGCTCTCCATGCAGGCGTCATACGCGGCTGCCAGCGACATCGGCGCGCATCACGCCGCCGCCTGGCTGATCAAAGTTGACCTCCTGGGCGCTTTCCCGACCTTTGAAGACAAGGCCTCGGCGCTCATGACCTATCCACGGGTCCGGCTCGGCAATGACAACATGGGTGTCTGCAAGCTTCCCTGGGTGGATGTTTTCAACCCCGAATCGGCAAAAGTGGAAAATCCCGATATGCATATCAACCCGGCAACCCAGGAAATTTACGCGGAGTTCTTCAATGGCGTACTGGGAACCGACTTGACCTGGCAGGAGATTTTCCAGCAAACCGACCGGGACATCAACCTGCAACGGGTGATGAACGTCATGGTCTACGGCTCAAAGGCCAGCGCCATGGACTGGATTCCGGATCGTGCCATCGGCGCCACCGACGACTTGCTTTATGAAAGCGAGCGGGAATACAATGATCAACAGCTGGAACAGATCCTCGCCAAAACCTCTGCAGAGATCCAGCTGTTGTCAACCGCGGACAAACGGGAAGCCTTGATAAATTTCAGGAAAGGGGAACTGCGGGAACTAATTGGCATCTACTACCGGAAACGTGGCTGGAATGCCCATGGTATCCCCACAGTGGAGACACTGAAACAACTCGGCCTTTGGGAGTACCTGAACGAGGAAAGCAGGAAAAAAATTGCCGAATTGAACCAGATAACTTAGGACAGCAACTCTGGAAGTTTTAGCCAAAAAAAAAGGGGGTCGTCGTTTCCGACAACCCCCTTTTTACTGCAGTGTTTCAGCCGCCCGGTTACGCGGCTTCTTCAGCGTGCTTCGGGCCTCTACCCAGTGCGATCAGTTCAGCGCCGACACCTTCGGCAATCTGCTTCAATTCGCACATGCGGAGGTGCTGACCATAAACCTTAAGGTCGAGCCCCGAAACCGCCACCAGGATGTAACGCGGCTGTTTTGCGCCATCCACCATCTTACTTCTTTCACGGTAGAAAATTTT
>JAJZQA010000224.1 GCA_021810985.1 Deltaproteobacteria bacterium | reverse complement strand
CGTACAGAAGGAAAGAGTTCCCAATACCCGTCCTTGCGAAATCAGAGGATGACAGGCGTATGCTTGGATACCGAATGGTTTTACCCGGGCAGTATACTGGTCCTGCGTCTCTTGCACATTATCTACCACAAGCCGGCAACCGTCACGGGCAGAACAGCCGCACAAGCCGACTCCATAATCAAGCCATTCCATTTTCTGCATATCTTCTTCCGGAATTCCACCACAGGCATTCAAATGCAGTCGCTGTTTTTCTTCATCCACAAGGTAATTGAAGAAGGCATCACAATCGAGAAAAGTCAGGACCTTCCGGCACAAGTAATCAACTATATCTTGCGGTGAGTCGCTCTTGAGCAATTGATTGGCAGTTTGCGCCAACAGATCGAGCCGCTGATTGCTCTTGCGCAGCTCCTCCTCGGCCAGTTTTCGCCCGGTGATGTTCTCCTGCACAGCTACAAAATATTCCTTTTCCGGACTATAAACTGAAATGGACAACCACTTTCTGAAGAATTTGTTTTCGAACTCGAATGTCTCCGGTTGTCCTGTCAACGCAACACGGCCGTAAATCTCAAACAATTCGGGATGTGATTGTTTGATCCCTGGAATAAGCTCGGATATTTTTTTGCCAACCACGTTTTCCAGACCGTACAAACGTTTGAATGCGCTATTTACATCGAGATAGACAAAATCCGACGGATGGCCCTGATCGTCGAAAAGCATCTTGCAGTATTCAACTCCATCCAACATGTTTTTAAACAGCGAGCGATATCGTTGCTCGCTTATCCGTAGAAACTCTTCGTCCTGCTTGCGTTTGCTGATATCAAGGTTGATACCGGCCCAACAGCTAATCCGTCCTTGCTCGTCGCGCACGGGGACGCCGCGTGCAAGGACGTCATGCCACTTTCCGTCCACTCCCCGGAAGCGGTGCTCAATATCCCAGGTCCCCTCCGTACTGACACACTCTTTCCATGCGGCGATCGTTCGTTCGGCGTCGTCCGGATGCAACACCTCTCCCCAGCCAAAATTTGAGCATTGCTCCTGCGTCAGTCCGACCATTTCCAGGAACGACTTGCTGGCGTAGATGTTGCGACCGTCAGGGGCACATACCCAAACACCATAGTTGATTGATTCACCGATGGCCCGGTACAGCTGTTCGCTGTGCCGTAAAGCCTCCTCTGCAAGCTTGCGTTTGGTAATATCAGTAGCACTAGACGAGACTCCTAGTATTCCACCTGCCACACTAAGGACCGGCGCCATCACTAAGGATACGTGGACATACCTGCCTTCTTTCGTAATGCGCACGGTTTCAAAGTGCTCGACACTTTCCCCCCGCTTGATTTTTTCAAGAATCTGCGAAACCTCTTAATACCGGTCATGTGGGGAGAGGAGAGTGATATTCCGGCCAATGACTTCTTTGGCAAAATAGCCATAAATATTTTCCGCCCCCTTATTCCAGCTTGTGATGACTCCATCAAGCGTCATGCCGATAATTGCAGCGTTCGTAGATCCAACTATGGCCGCCAGTTCATATTCCGGCGAACGTAGGTTGTCTCTTTCCCTGAGTAACTCGATTAATTCCGATTTACTCATTTTTTCATAATGTGTCATCTGAGACCTCTAAGCTGCCGACGCAGAATTCTGAACTTTGTGAAAACGACAATTATACAAAACAGAGGGGGCAACCCTTTCGCGATACTTCAGTATTTTGTCTCATCTTGCGTCTGCCGCCAGCGCTTTGCCCAGGTCGTAGGCCTGACTCATCAATGCATTGTTTTCTGCTACCTCACCGGGTGCAACGGCACTTCCGTAGACAAGTCCGGTCATCTCCGACCCCACGAAGCGGGCCATATCCTGGAAGGTGCGAATGGCGTTGACTGCGCCCGAAACGTAGGGGTCGATGTCTCCGTAGCTGAGGACTACTCCAAACTTTTTGCCCCCGAGGTCGGTGTGAAGAACTTCGACGGTTTCGCTGCCGTCTATTCCCGGCAATGTCCCGAGAAAGGTGAGGGCATAGCAGCGGTCCATGAACAGTTTCATCTGACCGGAAACGGTGAACCAGTAGATCGGGCTTGCGTACAGAATAGCGTCCGCGGCCCGCAAGCGGGAATAGACATCCTTCATTGCATCATCGATAATGCAGTCCTTTTCCAGGGACTCCTGGCAAGCATCGCAGGCATTGCATGGTCTGATGTCCATTTTGTGGAGCTGGAGAGTCTCCACCTCCGCCCCGGCGCTTCGTGCGCCTGAAGCAACCGCCCTGGCCAGAAGCGTGCTGTTGCCGCTCGGTCGTGGACTCCCCTCGACGATGATGATCTTTCTTGAAGACATGATGTTCTCCTTTTAGCACTGGAAAAATGAATTCCACGGATGTTTCATGAAACACAATTTCAAATTCAATGATTTTTCTTTTCCTGAAAAGGGCTGCACATTTTAGGAAATGATGAATTGAGATTTCATAGTCATTACCGGGTAACTCCTGAAACTTCCATATTGATTGTAGCCTCAACGAAATCGCCTGATCAGCCAATCAGAAATCAGGAGGTTTACCTCTTCAGGTTTCTCAGCCTGGGTCCAGTGACCACATTCTCGTATCAGATGTTTTTCCAGGTCGGGTATGAACGTGAGCTATCCCTTTCGGTTACTTGTCATGGTTCAAATCAATTCTACATAAAAGAATCATATCCACAACAAATACCGGCGACAAAGAACAGAAGGAATTTGGAGGAATTTGGTGCCAAGGGAAAATCGGGGGACGCTCTTGTCGATTTATCTAGTTGGCACAGGTTAATGTTTGCCATAAGAGAGTTTCATGCCAGTTCAGCAATTTTCGACATTCCTGGGTTGTTGCGGCATGACTGTCCCTCCCAAACCCGGTTGCTTCCGTTGAAACCGCGGAGTCGCTGGACAGATCTTAGCTTGTGCCCGGGGTATGAAATGCGCTATAAAAAAACTCTATATTCGAATTTTCGAACATTACAGCAAGATTGCATCCCCTAGGATGCACGTACCGTTAGGATGTGTGATGGATAGACAAATTCTTGCAGGTCTTTTCAATAATTCCGCATTGCTGCTTGCCATGTGCCTCGTTTATGACACCCTGGTGCTCAAGCGAGAAACAGGTCAGTCCCTTTCAAGCCGTGCAGTCAGTGGTAGTATCCTTGGAGCTATCGGCGTCGCGGTCATGGTCAATCCCTGGCACTGGCACCCGGGGATAATATTTGACACGCGCTCGATCCTGCTTTGCGTATCAGGTCTTTTTTTCGGAGTGGTTCCGACCATCATCGCAATGGGCTTGACATCTCTCTATCGTTTGTACCTTGGAGGGAGCGGGGCTTTGATGGGAGTATTCGGGATCATCATTTCCGGCACACTCGGTATCATCTGGCGACAGTGGGGGAAAAAAGATCTGACAAAACTCTCTTTTGCGGAAATCTATGGTTTTGGCGTGATAGTTCATCTCGTCTTGCTTTTCTCCATGTACTTCCTGCCGGGCCCTGTCGTCAGGGAATCTTTGATACATGTTGGGATCCCGATCATGGTGATCTACCCGGCTGTAACCGCCATACTCGGGATGCTGATGGTTTCTCGCCACCGTCACACGCAATCAGAGGAGGCACTAAGTAAAAGCGAAGAGCGATTCACCTATGCAATGGATGCGACAAAAGACGGATTGTGGGATTGGGATATTGTTTCAGACAGTGGCTATTTCAGCCCTGGCTACTACCGCATGCTCGGCTATGAACCCGGTGAATTCCCCACAAGCAGTGAATCGTGGCTCGACCTTCTTCATCCGGAGGACCGGGAGCGGGCCTTCCAAGCAAATATCAACTGTGTTGAGAACAGGTGCGAGAGCTTTGAAGTAGAATTTCGCATGCAGGAAAAAGGCGGCGGCTGGCGCTGGATTCTCGGCAGGGGTAAGGCGGTAAGCAGGGACGCAACCGGAAAAGCTACGCGCCTGATTGGTACCCATGTTGACATCACGGAACGTAAAACGATAGACGAAGACCTGAGAGAGAGCGAAAAACGGTATCGGGAAGTTTTTGACAATTCGTTTGACGGAATTTTCCTGCTTGAAGTTACGGAAGAACAAAAATTCAAGATTCTCGACCTCAATGCAACTGAAGAGCGACTGATCGGCATATCAGCGGCGGAAACCAGGGGCAAGTACCTTGAAGAGTTCCTTCCGCCCGAGATGGCTCTGCTTCTGACCGCCAACTACCGTCGCTGTATCACCGCCGGCGCTCCCCAGAGTTACGAGGAGTCAATTGATTTTGAATCCGGTTCGAGCGATTTTTACACTACTCTCATACCCATTGCGAACGAGACCGGTCGCCCCTATCGAATTGTCGGCATATCACACGACATTACCAAACGAAAACAAGATGAGGAAAGAGTTCGGGAAAGTGAACGGATGTACCGCCAACTTTTTGAGCTGGAATCCGATGCAATTTTTCTTATAAACGCCGAAACAGGAGATATTCTCGAAGCAAATCAAACGGCGGCAACACTCTACGGTTATGAGCGGGAAGAGTTGCTTGAAATGAAAAACTTTGAGCTTTCGGCCGAACCGAAGGAAACCCTGCGCGCCACCGCTGATAAATTGAACCTGATCCCAATCCGCATTCACAGGAAGAAGGATGGAACGGTATTTCCCGTTGAAATTACCGCAAGTCATTTTGCCTGGAAGGGGAAAGCAGTTCATCTTGCCGAAATCAGAGACATCAGCGAAAGGGAAAGAGCCGAGGAAGAGCGCAAGGAA
>JAJZQA010000223.1 GCA_021810985.1 Deltaproteobacteria bacterium | reverse complement strand
CATCGATTCGGTTTTGCTGTCATTACCACGCATAATATTCTCCAGCAATTTCAATATATTGTGCGAGGTAATATAGCATAAATTGACACTTTTCTGAATCAAAAAGAGCTAGTTTTTCAACAACCTGTTAAAGATCATGATTCTGTTGGCATTTGTTTGTCTGGCATCCGTGGTGATGACAGGTTGTTCCGCACCAGCGGTTAAGAGCGAGGTGAGCATGCCCGCGGGGGTGACGTCGACAATCGGCGACCAGGTGCGACTCTTCCACAGTGGGGTCGAAAATATTCAAAAGGTTTTTTGTGTCGGAGATGTAATTCCCGTGTACCGGGAAGTTGATGCCTATGGGGTGACGAAAAGAACGGAAGTTGGTAAAATCAAGGTTCTTTCTTACGACGGTAAACAGTCCATACTTGCTCAAGTAGTTGAGGGAACCGTGACACCAGGTAATATTGCTGAGAAGGAAGCGACTGCCTGTATGGTATACGTTCCTGTCAAAGAATAAAAGAAGCGTTGTTTAGTTGTCCGGGGGCATTTCTCCGGACAACTATTGATCGCTATGTGTTATGTGAAACAGTAGTTTCTCTTATTCAGTGCAGAGAAAAATGTTTGCTATTGCATCCGGAGGGCCTTGGCAGGGTTCTCCGGATTGCTTTGTTTTAATTAATTTGAGTGCTGCTAGAAGTTTGTAACAATATTTGTCTTTTTGCCCGGTTTCGTTACATGGTACACTCTTACCGTGTCGAATCTGTCTGGAAAAACCTGACAGAACCAGATTGTGTCTTGCATAGTCTTTCATGGGAGGAAACGTCGTGGATGAAAAAGACTTGTCCAAACATGTTGAAAGAGTAGAAAAACATGTGAAAGGCGGCAAGGAGTTTATTGCCGGTACTCAGGTTCTGACAAACGACAGTACTCACGTTCATGGATCCTGGAAGCGCTGTCTCACTCAATACAATATTGACCCTTCGAGCAAAAACAAGCCGCGAATTTTGACCGGCAGGGCCCTGAAAAATTATACCGAGCCTTTGGAAGAGTTCCTTGACATTGCAAAGGCCGGGATACAGAATCTTTATGCATCGGTCGAAAAAGCCGGGTACATTATCCTCCTTGGTGATGCAAATGGTGTAACAATTGATTATCTCGGTAATCCCAAAGATGAACGGGAAAACCGCGATGCCGGGCTTTACCTCGGTTCTGTCTGGACAGAGTCAATTGAAGGGACCTGTGGCATGGGTACGTGTATCGAGGAGAGGAGAGCAATTACCATTCATCGGGACGAGCATTTTCGCGCACCGAACATCGGCCTCAGTTGTTCGACTACCCCACTCTTTCTGCCGGACGGAGAATTGCTCGGGACCCTGGACATTTCCCTTCTGCGGCCGCCCCCAGAAAAAGAATCTCAACTGCTCGCCCTCCAGCTTGTGAACTACTATGCGAGACTGATTGAAAACGCATATTTCCTGCGTCTCTTCAAGGAAAGCTGGATCATACGCTTTAATACCATGCAAGCCTTTGTCGAAGTCGTGACCGATAATATACTTGCGGTGGATTCCGAGGGATTCATTATTGCCGGTAACGCGAGTGCTCAGCGGGAAATTACCCTGCGTGACGGCAGCAGCCCCATATCCCGTCACCTCAGCGATGTTTTCGATCTGCGGTTCGAAGAGCTGATGAGCCATGCACTGCATAAGACAACCACGATCATGCCGATGCGTACCGTACGGACCGGGCGTCAATATTATGCTACTTTCAGGGCGCCCGAATTGAACATTGTCCGGTTGCCGCAGGGAGATGAGACGGTTGTTTGCCAGAAAAACAGCTCTTCGCCCTTCATGACACTGGAATATCTTGCCGGTACCGATGCCAAGATGCTCCACAATATCAATTGTGCCCGGAGGGTCATGAATAAGGACATCTCCATACTCCTGATCGGCGAAACAGGTACCGGCAAAGAGGTTTGTGCCCGTGCGATCCATGAAGCCAGTGCCCGGTCGATGAACCCCTTTGTGGCGCTAAATTGTGCCTCGATACCGGAATCACTCATCGAGAGTGAACTGTTTGGCTACAAGCAGGGGGCATTTACCGGGGCAAAAAGCAAGGGAATGCGGGGTAAAATTCTCCAGTCCGATGGCGGGACGCTTTTTCTGGATGAGATCGGCGACATGCCGCTCAATCTGCAAACCCGTCTGCTCCGGGTGCTCGCCGAGAAGGAAATTCTGCCCCTGGGCAGCGAAACGCCGATCCGGGTTGACCTGCATGTCATCTGCGCAACGCTGCGCAACCTGGAGGAACTTGTGCAGAAAGGTGAGTTCCGGGAGGATCTCTACTATCGCATGAACGGGGTGACGATCACCCTGCCTCCGCTTCGGGAGCGGACCGACAAGGCGTTGCTGATCGAAAATATTTTGTCGCTGGAAAATAACGGCCGGCCAAAGGATATCGATTCGGATGCTTTCGAAGTTCTATTGAGCGCACCCTGGCCGGGTAATGTCCGTCAGTTGCGTAATGTTTTGCGCTATGCCCTGGCGGTGTGCGAAGACGAAACCATCAAGCTTGCCGATCTGCCGCCGGAAATATTGCAGGCCTCTTCGCTTCCCATCGAAACAATTACCCGTTCCCTGGAACCAGTCGTGCGTACTATCGAATCATGTCCGGAGGAGGTTCCGCCCGATTCCATGCAGTTTGCCGAACGTACGGCGATTCTGAACATTTTGAAGAAAAAGAAATGGAATATCACTGTCGCTTCGACGGACCTGGGTATCAGCCGGGCAACTCTCTACCGGAAAATGAAGAAATATAACATTATTCCGCCCAACGAAATGGAAGCCTCCTCGTAAAATTAGCTGTACCTTTGTCCGGTTCAAAGGTTTTCCGTCACTCATCCTGGCGGCTTGTTTCCGCTACGGCAAACTATTTCAGACTTTTCTGCCGAAGAGCCGTAAATCTCGGTCATCTTTCCTGACGTGTTTCCTTCCGGGACAAAAAATGATCATAGCCCGGAGCAATGCCCTGGAGTGTCTCACCATCCGCGGAGAGGATACGAATTCCCGGTACCGCGGTTATTTCGCCGATTTCGCTGACCGGCGTTCCGAGTTTCCTGAAAATCATTTCAATTTCACTTTTCCGGTACGCCGGTGCGGTGAACAGGAGTTCATAGTCTTCTCCGCCTCCCAGGGCGAGCGAGTAGCGCTCGTGGCCCTCCGGTCCGAAATGTGCCGCGTATTCCGGCGAAAGGGGAATTTTATCCAGATGCAACCGCGCTCCCATCGCTGATTTGCCCGTTATGTGACCAAGGTCTGAGAGCAGGCCATCGCTTACGTCGATCATTGCACAGGTAAAGCCTGCTTCGGCAAGCGCCAGCCCCTCGTGAACCCGGGGAACCGGGTCCAGATGCCTGTCGATGGCACTCCCCTTCCGCTGACCTTCTTGCAGCAACTTCAGACCCAATGCGGAATCCCCAAGATATCCCGTAACGAAAATGCTTTCACCCGGACGGGCGGTGCCTCGCTGCGTCAGCATCTGGTCCTCCTGCTCACCGTACAGAGTGATTCCAATTACCAGTCCACTGCGTGAAACGCACGTATCCCCGCCAATGAGAGTTACCCCGAATTCTTCGGCGATCTCAAGGAGGCCGGAACTGAAATCATTGAGAAAATCGACTGATAATTCATTCGGAATGGCGAGTGAGAGGAGAAAGGAGCGGGGTCTTCCTCCCATTGCCGCAATATCGGAAAGATTGACCGCAAGTGCTTTCCTGCCAAGTCTGTACGGATTGCAATATGAAAGGTCGAAATGAACTCCCTCCAGCAGCATGTCGGTGGTTGCCAGCGCCAGACAGTTGGCGTGCCATGCAAATGCAGCCGCATCGTCGCCGATGCCGATGCGCACTTCCGAAGAGGGGCGGACTTTTCGGGCAATAAGGTTGATGAGTCCGAATTCGCCAAGGTCAGTGAGGCTCAGGCCGGTATTTGTCTTTTGTGTCATGGTACCCTTCGTCAATAAGTGGTTTGAATCATCTACCTTCCTAAGCATAAAAGACGCCAGCAGGAAAGGCTGATGAGCAACAGACCGCGTTTCCGCTTCGGCAGGTTAGCGGATACCACGTGCCGGACCCCGAAAAGAGTGCGCCTGACGCAGGGCCGTTACTGTATCTAGCTAAAATAATGAATGTTGTGCCCGTTGATCATGGGGATGCCCGATTTCTCCGGGGCACGATGACGCCCTGTCGGGAATGTGCTGGTTTGCTTCAGCCGCGGTGACATCGCTTGCTGCTGTCGCAATGACAGGGGAGTGGTTGCTACACCTGTTTCAGATCACTGTGTCAGCTGTAGCAAGTTTTTGCGAACCGCTCCGGAGAATGGCGACGCCTGTCCTTTAGTTGGAGCAGGAAACGAAGGAAATTGCAATAAAAGCCATGATTTTCATGGCAATTTATTGTTTTGGGCGCCAAGTGGTTCTTTTTTTGCTTTTGAGTATCGATAGAGTGGAAAAGGATTGCTCGCAGAAAGATTTGCGGCGCCTGAAGGAGCAAAGGGATGTCAGGAAAAGTCCTAGATTTCGAAGAAAGCAGAAAGGTTTCGGCCGAGTTGCTTGACCGGGTGGCCGATCTGCAATGGGAGATCCGCGCATATGAGGACAGGATGGAAAAACTGGAGTCGTTGCTTGACAGCATCCTGATCTGTCTCAATGCCTATGAAAATGGCGAAAGCCAGCATTCTCCCCGTACAATTTTTGATGCGATTGTTCATGATATCTATCTC
>JAJZQA010000222.1 GCA_021810985.1 Deltaproteobacteria bacterium | reverse complement strand
GGGCCGGAGCGGAACTTCCCCGAAGCCCCTCGCAATCGGACGCCGGACTCCACCGACAGACGAGGCATCGCCCCGGAAACAGGTGCGTTCCCTCGATCCTGCAGCCGGTCCGCACGAGAGGCTCCGTGAAAGCCCCGCCCCGTCCCACGAGACATTGTCTTGGTGTTTCCGATGAATACTCAATAGGAAAAAATTCCCGGTAAAAACCGGGATCAGGGCACGGCGCGCCGTGCCCCTACTGTTTTCATGTAGACGATAAAGCTGTGGGGAAGCGGTTCCGCCACCGTTTTCCGGCTTACGACGATAAAATCACCCGGAATCTCCGGGAACAGCACCTCCCCTTCCAGCTCCTGATGGAGAACGGTGAGATAGATCCTCTCCGCCAAGGGCAGAAACTCCCGGTAGACCTCGCCACCGCCGCAGATGAACAGCTCATCCGCATCATCAGCCACGGCCAGCACTTGCTCCCGGTCATGAACCACCAGGCAGCCTGCCGCCCGGTAGGTGCGATCTCTGGTGAGGATTATATTCAGACGTCCCGGCAAGGAACCGTCAAGCGTCTCAAAGGTCTTGCGCCCCATGACAATCGGGTGGCCCCAGGTCAGCTCCCGAAAGTGCCTCCGGTCATCGGGCAGGTCCCAGGGGATAACCGCCCCCCGGCCGATCACCCGGTTTTCCGCCATGGCGGCGATCAGCGATACGATCACCCGTTCCCTCCTGGACTCACCTCTCAGTAGACCCCGTTCAAGTTGAAATGCTGTGAATATTTCTTATCCGCAACCAGAATATGATCCTGCAGCCAACTTCTGAGGAAACTCAAAATCTCCAGCGTGAGAACAAACCCGGAATTATTGATCCGTTTTTGCAGATCAAGCGCCATCTCCGTGAATCTGCCATGTTCGGCCTTGTGCCGCTGGTACTCGGGATAATTATGCCTGAGCATCAATTTCTCTTCAGCGGTAAAATGAAATCCCGCGTATTCAACCATTCCCGTGACAATGATTTTTTGCGCCTCAGAGCCCTTGTTGTCGAGTAGCGACTGGTGCAGCAGATTGATTTTTTCCACGAGCTTCTTATGGTGCGCGTCGATCTCCCGCACATTCACGCTGAATTCATCCGACCACTCAATATAGGCCATCGGTTCCTCCTGGATATTCATGTTAAAAAAGTACTGAGCCACAGAGCTCACAGAAGACACTGAGAAAAACAAGAGGCTACTAAAGTCAGGAACTTCACCTGACTGGTTACTGCAGATAATTCAGTAACTACATGATTTCTCTGTGCGCTCTGTGTCCTCTGTGGCAGAAAAAGCCGATTTTGGTTCATTTCTTGTTTTACGCTAGTACAGCCGGCATTCAAGGCACGCATCTCAACGGATCTTCACCACTGTTGCCCCCGCGCCTCCCTCGAACGGCTCGCCGTCGCGGAACGAGGCCACCAGGGCATGTCCCTCCAGGTATTCCCAGACTGCACGCTTAAGGGCGCCGGTCCCTTTGCCGTGGACGATGCGCACCTCGCCGAGCCCATCCAGCGATGCGTGATTAAGAAACGGTTCCAGTTTCGTCAGGGCGTCCTCCACCCGCAGTCCGATCAGGTGGAGCTGCAAAGGCGTTTCTTCCCGCTCGGCTTCTTTATCCTCGGCTCCCTTGCGACGCGCTCGCTTCACGGCTGGGGAGGGTGCTCCGCTCCGTTTGCCGAGGTCGCTGACGGGAACTTCAAGTTCCTTACCGGCCGCCTGCAGACGGATTCGCCCGGTTTTACCGTCAACCTTCACCACCACGGCATCAAAACCGATGGTGCGGACGAAGACTGTATCCCCTTCGCGGACCTGGTCAATCGTGAGGCCGGCTGAAGGCTCGAATTCGCGCAGCTTTGTTTCCACCTGCTCTTCAACAACCACCAGTTTTTTCATGGCGGTGCGGCTGCGCTCCCGCTTGGCCTCCTCGAGTATGGCATTCAGTTCCCGCTTCACCCCGGACACGACCTCCTTCGCGTTCTGATAGGCCTTTTCGAGGGCCTCGCGGCGCTCCCGGTCCCAGCCGGCCCGCCTGCTTTCCAGCAATGCCTCCTGCGCGGCGACTTCCCGCACCCGACGCTGCAGGTCGGAGAGCGTCTCCTCGTAGTTCCGCCGCTGTTCCTTCAGATCATCCAGCAGCGCATGGAACTCCGATTCCATCCGGCCGATCATGCCGTGGGCCCGTTCGATCACGCTGCCCGGCAGGCCGTACTTGCGCGCGATCTCCAGGGCGTGGGATTGACCCGGTTCGCCCCGTTTCAGGCGATAGAGCGGGGTGAAGGTTTCCCGGTCAAATTCCATCGAGGCATTGACCATCCCCTCGCGGCGATGAACGAAACCGACGATGTCAGTCAGGTGGGTGGTGGCCAGCACCAGGGCGCCTTTCTCCTGCAGCTCCTGCAGCACGGCACAGGCCAGGGCCGCGCCCTGGACCGGCTCGGTGCCGGTGCCCAATTCGTCCAGGAGGATCACCGAGTGCTTCCCGGCCTGGGCTAAAATAGCGGAAATGTTCGCCACGTGGGCGGAAAAGGTCGAAAGGCTGCTCTGAATGGACTGTTCGTCGCCGATATCCACCAGCAGGCTGGTGATCAGCGGAAAGGATGAGGAGCCGTCCGCCGGCACCGGAATGCCGGAAAGGGCCATGAGGAACAGGAGACCCGTGGTCTTCAGGGCGATGGTCTTGCCCCCGGCGTTCGGTCCGGTAATGATCATCACCGAATCTTCGTCGCCCAGTGACAGGTCGAGAGGCACGGTTTTGGCGAGACTCCCTTCCCGCTGAAGGAGCAAGAGGATCGGATGGCGGGCCTGTTTCAACCGCAGCGGTAGACCGGCGCCGATCCGGGGCACTTCTGCCTCGATGGAATTGGCGAAGACGGCGATGCTGTTCAGCAGATCGAGCTGAATGAGGATTTCCTGCTGTTCCTCGATCTGGCCCGAATCCTCCCGGATCCAGCCGCAGATTTCCCGCAGGATGCGGATCTCCTCCACCTTCTCTTCGGCGGTCAGGTTTTCCAGCTCATTGGCCAGGCCGATAATTTCCAGCGGCTCCATGAAAGCGGTTTCGCCGGAGTTGGAGACATCGTGCACCACCCCCGGCACCTGGCCCTTGGAATCCATCCGCACCGGAATCACCCAGCGCCCGCCGCGCTGGGTAACAAAATCGTCCTGGAGGAACACGGTAATATCACGCTCCCGGACGATCTCCTCGAGCCGTTTGCGGATACGCGCCGTCAGGGAACGTTTGCGGGTCCGCAGTTCGAACAGCAGCCGCGAAGCGGTATCGAGGATATTCCCCTCGGAATCGAGCGAGCGCTTCAGGGGGTCGAGGATATCGGGAAAACCGCTGACGGAACCTGCCAATTGCCGGAGCAGCGGAATATCGTTCCGGTAGGCGAACTGGCCGGCAATGGCAGCGAGGTTTTCCAGAAGCGGGATAAAGGCCACCAGTTCCAGCGGAGCAAGCACCGAGCCCAGCGGGCGAAGTTTTTCCAGGATCGGCCGGACGTCTTCAAAAGAGGAGATGCGCAGGCTGATGCCCTGGGAGATGAGATTCCGGATCTCTTCCACCGTGCCGAAACGCCCGGCAATAACTTCCTCTTCCGCCAGGGGCAACATGCCGAGCACAGCATCCCGCGACGCGCCGCTGTGGCAATAGCGGGATATTTCCTGCAAAATCCTGTCGAACTCCAGCGTGCGAACCATCTCTTTCCGAATCATCACTCTTTTTCTTCTCCTGTTCCGTATTTCAACTTTGCCCGCTTCCTCTTCTTTGCCTTTCGCTTGGCCGCGGCAGCCATCTCCTTGTCGCGGGGGGTCGCCTCGCCCCGCAGGTGAGCGATCTTTTCCAGAAGTTCCCGCCGGGCAAGAAAGCGGTTCACCGACTGGCTCCGGTCCGTGCCGCACTTGACCTCCAGACCGCTGGGCAGGTGGCGCAGGTAGACACAGCTGGAGGTCTTGTTCACATGCTGCCCCCCCTTGCCGGAAGAGCGGATAAAACTCTCGACAAGGTCCTCTTCGCGCACTTCGAGGGCCGCCATCCGCTCCTGTAGCCACCTGTTTTTTCCTTCGCTCACCGCAAAAGCGGGTAAAGACATGGGACACTCCATTTGTGACTTATTCTGTCACATGCCTGCGCTATGCTTTTCCTACCGGGCAAAAGTTCAGGCTGAAGACCGGGTACAACGGTGGATATGACAAAAAATAACGACATCATCCCTTCGCACAGCGACACTCAAGGAGGTTTTCATGGAACCATTAGTAATCTTCGGCGCCGGGTTGGTCATCTACTGCGGTTATCTCGCGCTGCTGGACAGCAGCAAATCCTGGCGGGCCTGGCGGTTGCGAACCGCCGCAAATCGAGCACCAGCAAAAAAACGGGGGGTTGTTCCCGTTAAACAGCAAAGACCAAGACCCTCTGCAGGAATAGCCGTTGGCAGGCCCCTCCTGCAGAGGGTATAGCAGCCTGCTTTCTACTGATTAATGAAGACCTCGCCGGTATCCGTCACCAGTTTCGCCGGCAGGCTGAACAGGCGTTTGAAGATATTGAACACGCCTTTGGCCATGGATTGGGCGGCAATGCTCTTCACCTCGGGATTGTCGAGGCTGCCCGTCGCCTGGAAATAGGTGGTGATCAGACTCTTGTTTTTCCCGGTAAGTACCCAGCCGACGAACGGCAGGTGGCTGACCACCTTATCGATGGTCTGAAGAGGCTTGACCCCGACCGTCACCTTCATCTGCTCTTTCACCAGGTCGAACT
>JAJZQA010000221.1 GCA_021810985.1 Deltaproteobacteria bacterium | reverse complement strand
CCAGAGCTGCCGACGGGCAGATTCGCCATAAACCAGGCAGATTCCGGCGCCTCCGAACGACAGAACAGTTACTTTACGTTCAAGCGCAGTCCCAGGTCCCGCAACTGATTGGTGTCAACGGTCGAAGGCGCCTCGGACATCAGGCAGGAGCCCTTTTGTGTTTTCGGAAAAGCAATGACTTCGCGGATTGACTCACTGCCGGTCATCAGCATGATCAAGCGATCCATACCAAAGGCAATTCCACCGTGTGGCGGAGTACCGAATTCCAGGGCATCGAGCAGATAACCGAATTTCGCCCGGGCATCTTCCTCGGAAATACCGAGCATCCTGAACATTTGTGACTGGATTTTCTCCTGGTGGATACGGATACTGCCACCGCCGATTTCGTTCCCGTTCAGGACCAGGTCATAGGCCTTGGCACGGCAGCGTCCCGGATCCGAGTCAAGATAAGGGAGATCTTCGTCCATGGGCGCGGTAAACGGGTGGTGTACCGCGACCCAGCGCTTCTCCTCATCATCCCACTCAAGCAAGGGGAAATCGGTGATCCAGACAAAACGGTAGGTATCATCATCGGTGAGCTTCAGAGTTTGCGCCAAACGATTCCTCAACTTGCCCAAGGAATCATTTACAACCTTCGGCTTATCCGCAACAAAGAGGAGCAAATCTCCTTCCTCCGCACTGAACGAAGCGTTCAGCGACTTGATTTCATTCTCGGTAAAGAACTTCGCAATGGGAGACTGCCAACCTTCTGCCGTCATTTTTACATAGGCAAGTCCCTTTGCTCCGTAAATCTTTACAAACTCCGTCAACTCGTCGATCTCTTTTCGAGACAGGCCGGCACAGCCCTTGGCATTGATTCCTTTTACAATCCCTCCGGAAGCAACCACATCGGCAAACACCTTGAAACCGGAAGAACCGACAATTTCAGAAAGCTCGACCAATTCGAGACCGAAGCGGATATCAGGGTTATCCACACCGAACCGCCTGATGGCTTCGCTGTACGTCATGCGCGGCATGGGGAACTGTACGTCGACCCCTTTTGCCTCCTTGAAGATCTTCGCAATCAGCGATTCCATGATCGAGATGACATCTTCCCGGTCAACAAAGGACATTTCGCAGTCAATCTGGGTAAACTCCGGCTGACGATCGGCGCGCAGATCCTCATCACGGAAACAGCGTACGATCTGATAGTAACGGTCGAATCCGGAAACCATGAGAATCTGCTTATAAAGTTGCGGTGATTGCGGCAAGGCATAGAAGTCACCTTGGTTTATGCGCGAAGGCACCAGGAAATCGCGGGCCCCTTCGGGGGTTGACTTTGAAAGGTAGGGTGTTTCAACTTCGACAAAACCGCTTTTGGAAAGAAATTCACGGGTTATTTCCGTGACCTTTGACCGGAGCAGGAGATTTTTCTGCAAGGCCGGGCGCCGGAGATCGAGATAACGATATTTCAGCCGGATATTTTCCGCGACCTCAACATGCTCATCCAGGGTGAAGGGCAGCGCCTTTGAGCGGTTCAGTATTTTGCATTCTGAAACGAGAATTTCAACTTCCCCGGTCTTCAGCGATGGATTTACTGTCCCTTCCGGACGCGGCGCTACCTTGCCTTTAACCGCAAGAACGAATTCATTGCGGACCGCCTCGGCCTTACGATGCGCGTCCGCCTGGACTTCCGGATCGAAAACGATCTGCGCAAGCCCTTCCCGGTCGCGCAAATCCACGAAAATAAGGCCACCGTGATCACGGCGTCTCATTGCCCACCCCATCAAGACAACTTCTTTTCCTATGTCCGCAGCGGTCAACATGCCGCAATAGCTGGTTCTTTTCCAGTCACCAAGAAAATCAATCACAGGGAATCCTCCGTTCAAAAATGCAAAGAATTGTACGAAAACTTATTGAGTATACTTAAAATGTCAGCTGCCTTCAAGGAATAAAGAAGGTCCGCAACAACGGGAGTATTCTGTTGTCAAGATTTGAAGGGTGTAAGGGAAAAGCGTTCTCCCCCAGGCGAACTGGAAGCCTGGGGAGCACAAGATGAGGCGCCTACGCTGGCGCATTATTCATTAGGCAGGTTCACGGAGGGAACATTTTTCAGCAGCGAAAAGACCTCCAGCGCATCCGTATTACCTTCAAGGAGATAACTTTTCTCGAGCGACTTGATAACTGAATTATAGGTATCGGCATATTCCATACGTGCCGAGGAAATGAAATTATTATGGGGCTCTTCCGGCAAGAAATCACCAAGGTACAGGTCTTGCGCCGCTTCCAGATAATTTCTGGCAGCCTTGATCTCACCCCGCACCAAGAGCTTGATGCCTTGGGTTGCCTTACTCTTGAAATCACTGGCATCGGCGGAAACATCCAAATGGTTCAAGCGTATCGCTTCCCCTTGAGCAAGGACCGGAGTGATACCATGCGCGGTGGAAAATGATTTGCGCAAGCGACTCAACGTGGTCTTGAAATTCTTTTCGCCGGAGGCATAGGTACAGCCAGGCCAGACCGCTTCAATTATTTTTTGCCGATGCACCCACTGATCGCAGGTCACGAGAAGGCAGCAGAACAAAAGCCGGGCCTTCTGGCTCTCCCAGGCAATGGAGACCGGCTCGTCATCGAAATAAATGTTCAATCCGCCGAAAGTGGAAACAGAAGTTTTCACAGCTTTTTTCACCGGGGCAATTACCGGAGTGTCTTTCGTTTTCGTTCGCATCCGCAGTGTTCTCTTTTCCAAGGTTGTTTAGCCAGCAACAACAGCCGCAACAATTTGTCGCTCCGGAATCATACTGGTGGGTATCAATATGACTTCAGCAACGACATCGCTGCGGTTACAACATCCGTTCTATATACCAAAATTTATGCTAAGTCAAACGAGAACTTGAATAAATACTAATTTTTATTCAGAGACAACTACGGCTTGAACATTCTGCTTCCAGACGCGGGAAAACATGACAATTTTCCCAACTATCAAGCCTTCCACGGAAACTACCCGTTACAGATTAAAGTTTTCTTAGCCAATATCACCGTCTCCAGCAACCAGCACCTCCGCGACTGCTCTGGTCAAATCAGCGAATTCCTGAAGAGAAAGCGTCTCTCCGCGTCGCGCCTTGTCGATACCGGATTTTTCGAAAACCTGCTCAAGCATTATTGATTCGGACAAGAGATCAATGGATTTCAGACAATTCCAGAGCGTCTTGCGCCGCTGGGAAAAAGAAGCCTTCACTATCATTCGAAACAGCTTTTCATCACTGACATCAAGACGATTCGCCGGAAGGACGCGAAAACGCAGCACGATCGAATCAACTTTTGGAATGGGCCGGAAAGAGGAAGGCTTCACCAGAAAAACTTTCTCGATATCAAATACAAGCCGGCACAAGACGGTCAGAACCCCATACTCTTTCGTGCCAGGTGGCGCCAGAAGCCTTTCTCCCACTTCCTTCTGGAGCATGAGGATCAATTCGGAAAATAACGGACGATTTTCGATGAACTTGAAGAGTACCTGAGAGGAAATATTGTAGGGAAGATTCGCCACAACTTTCCAGCGGCTTTGCCGGACAGGGCGCAGCAGTCCGGGCAGGTCAACACGCAGGATATCACCGTGAACGATCTCAACGTTGGCCTTGGAACCAACCCCTTCCTTCAGAATGGGAACAAGGTCACGATCCCATTCGACGGCCACAACCTGGGCGGCTTTTTCGGCAAGAAGAGCAGTCAAGGCGCCACGTCCCGGGCCCACCTCAAGGACATTTTCCTCCGCCCCGACCTGTGCGGCCTTGATAATATTGTCAATGACATTCCCATCAACCAGGAAATTCTGACCAAGAGCTTTTTTCGCGCGGATGTTTCCCATGGAGTCAGTCCTTTACCCTCTCAGCCAATGAATCGAGAGACCAAACCGGCTTCGCATCAAGCTGTAAACCGCTGCGTATGCCGTTTCGCAGATAATAATCGGCCGGGACGGCCAGCATTGCCGCATTATCAGTGCACAGAATTGGAGAGGGAATAGAAAGCTCAACTCCGGTCTCCCGGGCAAGCTCACCCATTGCGGCGCGAAGACCGCTGTTGCAGGCGACTCCGCCGGCAATAACAAGGCGGTCAATACCGGTATCCCTCAAGGCAGCCTTGGTTTTTTCTACGAGAACATCGCAAACCGCGGCCTGGAACGACGCACAGAGATCCTGCAGCGCACTGCCGGTTTCTGATGCGGGGTTCTTGCGCACGAACTGCATTACAGCCGTCTTGAGACCACTGAAACTGAAATTATAACTCCCGTCATGCAGGAGGGGACGGGGGAATTTGATACTACCGGGGTCTCCTGCTGAGGCCATTTTATCGATCAGTGCTCCCCCGGGGTACGGTAGACCGAGAATCTTCGCGACCTTGTCAAAGGCTTCGCCCGCTGCATCATCACGAGTCTGACCAAGCGTCGCGTACCTTCCGAAGCCGTCAACACGATACAGGTGAGTATGCCCACCCGACACCACGAGAGCTACGAAGGGAAAGGGCACCGGATTTTCGAGAAAAACGGCGAACAGGTGACCTTCGATATGGTGAATGCCTACCAGCGGGATATTCCGCGCATAGGCCAGGGCCTTTGCCACCGAAATTCCCACCAGGAGTGCGCCCGCAAGTCCCGGTCCTTGCGTCACCGCAACACCCTCGATTGAATCGAGTGTGAGTGATGCCCTGGACAGCGCCTCTTCTATGACCGGGAAAACACCCTCCAGATGCTTGCGGGAAGCAAGCTCCGGAACAACTCCGCCATACGGCGCATGGACAGCTTCC
>JAJZQA010000220.1 GCA_021810985.1 Deltaproteobacteria bacterium | reverse complement strand
ATCTCGAAAAATCAGCGGTCTCTTTATCTGACGTGATTCAAAAGCTCTTGGCGGCAAAAGCCGTTCGCCTTGAAAAAGTCTCTGCTGCAAGTAATGCAGTAACCGATTCCTCGGAAAAAAGTACTCTGATCGTTTTGCTGTTCGGAATGCTGCTTGCCATTAGTCTTGGCTTCATCATCAACAGGATTATCCAGAAGCAACTTGGTGATGACCCGATACACGTTGCCGAAATCGCCAGGAGCGTTGCGGCGGGAGACCTTTCCATTGAAATCGATATGGAAGGCAAGGAAGCGAACAGCATTCTTGGCTCGATGAATGAAATGGTCCGCGCCATCAAGAGTCTGATGGGAGACACCCATCTGCTCGCTCAGGCAGCCATAGCAGGCAATCTCAAGGCTCGGGCGGATGAAACAAAACATACGGGCGAATACCAACGGATAATTGTTGAAATTAATGGCATGCTCGATGCTACCTTGGAACCGGTTCATCATGCCGCTGAACGTATCAGCCAGCTCAGTCGCGGTGACATTTTTGATGAGATAACTGAAGGATATAATGGTGATTTTGCCGAATTAAAGGAAAGTCTCAATCGAATGAGAAATGCCCTTGAGGCATTACGAATGGAGGTCCGGGAAGTCTGCATCGCATCCTATGAAGGCTACCTTGACGTGCGGGTTGACACCAGCAAACACGAGGGATTCTTCGCCAAGGTTGCCGGCGGTATGAACAACATCTTTGAAAACATGACCGCACCGATCAAGGTAACAATGGATTACACCGGGAAAATCAGTAAAGGAGAACTTCCCGAAAAAATCAGCGATGAATACCGCGGTGACTACAACAAAATAAAAACAAACATCAATGCTCTGGTTGATACCATGAGCGGACTTCGCGGCGAACTGGGCAACTTGATCCAGGCGAGTAAGAACGGTGACCTGAGTGTCAAAGGGGATGTTACCAAGTTCAACGGCGAATGGGCCGACATCGTCAAAGGACTCAATGACCTGATTTACGGATTCGGTGCACCACTACGGGTGATTTCCTCCTATCTCGCCAAGATCAGCAAGGGAGAGATTCCGCCGAGAATAGTCAACAACTACAACGGCGCCTTCGATCAGATCAAGAACAACCTGAACACCTCAATAGACGCCGTACACGCACTTGTCGCCGATGTGAACTCTCTGGTTCAGGCCGCGACCCACGGAGATTTCGATCTTCGTGCCGATGTCTCGAAACACAGCGGAGAATACCGCACCATCGTTGAAGGCATCAACAAGACCCTCGATACCGTGGTGGAGAAAAATATCTGGTACGAGGCGATCATCGACGCCGTCCCCTTCCCGATCCATGTAACCGACATGGACATGAACTGGACGTTCCTCAACAAGCCCTTCGAAAAACTGCTGGTTGAAGCCGGACAGATCAAGGACCGTGTTTCAGCGCTCGGCCTTCCCTGCAGCAACGCAGCCGCCAACATCTGCAACAACGAAGGATGCGGCATCAGACAGCTCAACAAAGGTGTTACGGAGAGCTTCTTTGACTGGCACGGTTCCAAGTGCAAACAGGACACCTCCTACCTCCTCAACAAACGTGGTGAAAAAATCGGCTATGTTGAGGTAGTCCAGGATCTGACCGCAATGATTTCCGTCAAGGATTACACCCAGGAGGAAGTTGACCGTCTGGCCAATAACCTGCTCCTGCTGGCCGATGGCAATCTTTCTTTCGACCTTAACATCAAGCCGGCGGACAAATATACCAAAGAGGCCCATGAAAATTTCAGCAAGATCAACAGCAGCCTGAGTGTCGTAAAGGAAGCTGTCGGCGGCATGATTAAGGATACCGAGGGCCTTGTTGACGCGGCTCTCCACGGTGATTTCGAGAAACGTGCCGAAGCCGCGAAGCACAATGGCGAATACCGGACGATCGTAGAGGGGATCAACAAGACGTTGGATACAGTCGTCGAGAAAAACGTCTGGTATGAGGCGATCATCGACGCCGTTCCCTTCCCGATCCATGTAACCGACATGGACATGAACTGGACCTTCCTCAATAAGCCTTTCGAGAAACTCCTGATGGAAGCCGGTCAGATCAAAGATCGTGATTCGGCTGTTGGACTCCCCTGCAGCAACGCAGCCGCCAACATATGTAATAATGAAGGCTGCGGTATCAGGCAACTCAACAAAGGTGTAACGGAAAGTTATTTCGACTGGCACGGCTCCAAGTGCAAGCAGGATACTTCTTACCTGCTCAACAAACGTGGTGAAAAACTTGGCTATGTCGAAGTCGTCCAGGATCTTACCGCCATGATTTCCGCGAAGGATTATACGCAGGACGAAGTTGACCGGTTGGCCAACAACTTGCTGCTCCTCGCCAAAGGTGATCTGGGCTTCGACCTGGAAATAAAAGCCGCGGATAAATACACCAAAGAAGCACATGAAAACTTCAGCAAGATCAACAACAGCCTGAGAGAAGTCAAATCGGCGATGAGTGACATTGAAGAAATCGCCAAGGAGATTGCTGACGGAAATCTCATGGTTACCGTAACTCCACGCTCACCGCAGGATGAACTGATGATTGCCCTCGCTGCCATGGTTGAGAAACTGAGCACGGTTGTAAACGACGTGAAGTGCGCGGCAGACAATGTAGCGGCCGGCAGCAGGGAGATGAGTACCAGTGCCGAGCAGATGTCACAGGGCGCGTCGGAACAGGCTGCTGCCGCCGAGGAAGCATCCTCCTCGATGGAGCAGATGTCGGCAAATATCCGGCAGAACGCCGACAATTCCATTCAGACCGAAAAGATCGCCGTAAAATCCTCGGAAGAGGCAAACGAAGGCGGTAAGGCTGTTGCGCAAACCGTTTCAGCCATGAAAGAAATTGCCGATAAGATCAATATTGTCGAAGAGATTGCCCGTCAAACCAACATGCTGGCGCTGAACGCCGCCATCGAAGCCGCCCGTGCCGGTGAGCACGGCAAAGGCTTCGCCGTTGTCGCCGCTGAGGTTCGCAAACTTGCTGAACGGAGCCAGGCCGCTGCCGGCGAAATCAGTGAGCTTTCCGCAAGCAGTGTTGAGGTCGCCGAAAGAGCTGGAACTCTCCTTGCCAACATTCTACCAAGCATTGAAAAAACGGCTGATCTGGTAAAGGAAATCACCGCGGCAAGCCGCGAACAGGATACCGGCGCGGAGCAGATCAACAAAGCCATTCAGCAGCTGGACCAGGTAATTCAGAAGAACGCCAGCACTGCCGAGGAAATGTCCTCAACCTCTGAGGAACTTTCCTCCCAGGCTACCCAGCTTCAAGGAGCAGTTGCCTTTTTCCGCACCGAGGAAACGCTGAGTGTTTCACCGAACCGGACCGCAAATTCGAAAAAACAGCCGAGACGAAGTGGCGAAAAGATTGCCACAACGGCAAAAGCCAATGGCTACCACAGTAAGAAAGCAGCAAATGACTCGGGTTTCGCTTTTGATCTTGACAGCGACAACCTTGATGACGAATTCGAGAAGTTCTAATTTTAACCCGCGTGAACCCCTAGATAATTCTCGGGGTTCACGTCCCCTGCCCTTCTTGAAAGTTTGCAGGGACATAACTCATGATAAACGCAGGACTCCTTCTTATGATTTCACAGAAAACGAAACAGCTTGTTATAATCAACGCCTTAATATTACTGGCAGCCGCACCGTGCCTGATCAGTAATCCAAGCATCCGTATCATTGTTACCGGGCTCACCGCTTTGCTCCTATGCAGCGTCATATCGCTGCTTTTTTCGCGCGTATTTGCCGAAGAAACGCCGCCTGTCGTTGAAGACAAGACGAAATCTGAAAGGACGCCTGAGCCTGACCTGGATATGTCGCTGAAGCATCTGAACGCAAACAATCAGATCTTTCCCGTACTCATCAAGCAACTTGAGACGGTAATCCAGGACACCGAGAATGCCGTGCTTGAAATTGGTGAAGGTTTTATGGAAATTGTTTCCCGCGCGCGGGGGCAGGCTTCCCGTTCAGCAAATACCTTCACCGAGTTTTCCGGTAACGGGGAGGAAAACGGCACGACCCTCATTGAGCAGAGTAAAACCGCTCTTTCCTCGGTAATCGGCAACCTGCGGAGTGTCAGTGATGTTGCCAGGCACACGCTGGTAAATATGCGCAACGCAACGGATACCATGGAAAATATCCGCCAGGTCATCTCGGAAATTGAGTATATCGCCGACCAGACCAACCTGCTGGCGCTTAATGCCTCAATCGAAGCTGCCCGTGCCGGTGATCACGGCAGGGGCTTTGCCGTGGTTGCCGATGAAGTGCGGAAACTTTCCGGTCGCTCGACAACAGCAGCAGCACAGATAGGCAAGCTCATCAAGACCGTTGAATCCGACCTGCAGGGGATGTATGAAGAGACGGCGGGAAATGTCAGCCAGACGGAGCAACTTTCACAGGATTCGGAGCTGATCATCAATGAAACGATGGATAAACTCAATGAATCAATGAGACATGCCAAGGAAGAACTGGACGGCCTGTCCGCCGACACGGATTCCCTCGCCCGGGATATCAGCAGCATCGTTATTTCAATGCAATTCCAGGATATAACCCGCCAGAAACTCGAGCATGTAATTGAGCCCCTGCGTAACATCAGCGGCAACAATGAAAGGATCATGGCTCAATTGAGAGGCGAAGCGAGCGAAGGCAACGATCCAGACCTGCCGGGCACTATCAGCTGGATGGAAGACATGTACACCATGGAATCGGAAAGACAGGTAATGAAGGACGCTCTAGCCGGTCCGGAACCGGAGATCTGGTAACACAT
>JAJZQA010000219.1 GCA_021810985.1 Deltaproteobacteria bacterium | reverse complement strand
AGGGCGCGGCAAGAGCAGCGCCCCTACTTCATGACAAGCGACTTCTGAAATCCTCGTAGCTGAAGCTCCGTACCACTTTCAATTCTCCGCTGTCCGGTTCGAAGGTGCAGATGTGCGGATGTTGGATACCGTTAAAGGTGGTGGTCTTGACCATGGTGTAGTGGGCCATATCCAGAAATGCCAGACGGTTGCCAGGCACAAGCGGCTGCTCGAACGACCAGTCACCAATGACGTCCCCGGCCAGGCACGACGGGCCGGCAAGACGATAGGTGCGGTCCTTTTCGCCGGCATCGAAACCGCCAAGAATCCCGGGACGGTACGGCATCTCGAGAATGTCCGGCATGTGGCACGTGGCCGAAACATCGAGGATCGCAATCTCCATCTCATTGTGTACCACATCAAGTACTTCACTCACCAGTATTCCGGTACCGATGGCAATGGCTTCGCCCGGTTCCAGGTAAACCTCGAGGCCATACTTTTCACGATAATACCTTATCAGTTCGACCAGGGCATCAATGTCGTACCCCTCACGGGTAATGTGATGTCCTCCGCCCAGGTTCAGCCATTTCATCCGTGGCAGAAATTCGCCGAATTTCTCCTCAAAGACCGCGGAGGTTCGCTGCAGCGGTTCGAAGAGCTGTTCGCAGAGCGTATGAAAATGCAACCCTTCAACACCATCCAGAGAACGCCCCTCGAATTCGGCCCGCCTGATTCCGAGCCGGGACTTGGGTGCACAAGGGTCGTAGATGGCCGTATGCCCTTCGGTATGCTCCGGGTTGACCCGCAGGCCGACCGAAACACGCCCCTGCTCCTTGGACCACAGGGGCCGGAACCGCTCCAGTTGGGCAAAGGAATTGAACACCAGATGATTGGAGATTTCCAGAAGTTCCCGCACATCGCTTTCCTTGAAAGCGGCGGCGAAGCTGTGCACCTCGCGGCCGAATTCTTCGCGGCCGAGTCGCGCCTCCCACGGCGAACTGGCGCAGACACCATGCAAGGTTTCCCGGATGAGAGGGAAAACGCTCCACATGGAAAAGGCCTTCAAGGCCATGAGGATCTTCGCCCCGCTCCGTTTTTGCACCTCGTCCAGAATGGCCAGGTTATGGCGCAGCCGCCCCAAGTCCACCACGTAGGCGGGCGATGGGGCGAGTCGCAGGATTTTTTCGATATCAATTCCGGTCATAATATTTACGTAGGGGCGGGTTTGATATCCGCCCAAATATCTTCAGGACGGGTTGCAAACCCGCCCCTACATTTCAATTCGGCAGTTCCTGCATAGTTACGGAAACGTCAGATTTGCAATGATGACGGTGTCGGTAACGAGAAAGCGACGGAGGCGTACCGGAAGGTACGTCGAGGAGCCGCCGAGGAGTCCGGCGCCGTCAGGGCGCAAATATGGCGTTTCTCACAGTTCAGGCCACTCGCCTTCGACCACCTTATGCGGCAGTCCCATAACAGAAAGTTTTTCCAGGAACGGCTCCGGGTCGAACTGCTCCATGTTAAACACCCCTTCACCCCGCCAGGCGCCGGTCATCATCATGATGCCGCCCACCGCGGCAGGTACGCCGGTGGTGTAGCTGATGGCCTGGGAGTTGACCTCACGAAAACACTCTTCATGGTCGCAGATATTGTAAATATAGACCTGCTTCCGCTTGCCGTCCTTGATGCCGCGGGCAATGATACCGATGCAGGTCTTGCCCTTGGTGAGCGGGCCGAGGCTGCCGGGATCCGGAAGCACCGCCTTGAGAAACTGCAGGGGCACGATCTTCTGGCCGTTGAACTCCACTTCGTCGATGCGGGTCATGCCCACGTTCTGCAGCACCTCCAGGTGCTTCAGGTAGTTATCGGAGAAGGTCATCCAGAACTGGGCCTTCTTGATGGTCGGAATATGCTTGACCAGCGACTCCATCTCTTCGTGATACATGCGATAGATGTTCATCGGTCCGATTCCCTCGGGAAAGTCGAAACTCCGCTTGGTGGCCAACGCCCCTGTCTCCACCCAAGCGCCGTCCTCCCAATGGCGGCAGGGCGCGGTAACCTCACGGATGTTGATCTCCGGATTGAAGTTGGTGGCAAAGGGCTGGCCGTGGGAGCCGGCATTGGCGTCGATGATGTCCAGTTCCTGGATCTCGTCAAGATACTTCTTCGCTGCCAGGGCGGTAAAGACATTGGTCACGCCCGGATCGAAGCCGCTTCCCAGCAGTGCCATGAGCCCTTTCTCCCGAAAACGGTCGTGGTAGGCCCACTGCCAGCTGTATTCGAACTTTGCGGTCTCCAACGGCTCATAATTGGCGGTGTCCAGGTAATCGACCCCGACTTCGAGGCAGGCATCCATAATGGTCAGATCCTGATACGGCAATGCGACATTGATCACAAGGCTCGGTTGTTCCTCTTTCAGTAGGGCCACCAGCTCCGGCACATTATCGGCATCCACACGGGCCGTCTTGATTGGAAAATCTATCTCCGCGGCAATCGCCTTGCACTTTGATTCCGTCCGCGAGGCAAGGATAATCTGCGTAAAAACGTCAGACGCCTGGGCGCACTTGTGTACCACGACTCTACCAACACCACCAGCTCCTATAATCAGCACTTTGCTCATTGTCAGTTCTCCTTTTCTTCCGATCAGTCACGTTCAGTAATCGAATGTCGGGGGGGTAACCACCCAGAGTATCTTTGCATCGGTCTTGCCGGGATTTTTAACCAGGTGCCTCTTGTCACTGCTGAAATAGAAGCACTCTCCCTTCTTCACCGTGTAGAGCTGGTCATCGAGTTGCAGGGTGATCCTCCCCAGCAGCACATAGCCGAACTCTTCCCCTTCATGATACCGCTGCTCTTTCATCGCCTCGCCCGGCTTGATCGTCACCAGCGCCGGATCCATCTCTCGATTCTGGGCTCCAGGGACCAGCAGCTCTACCTTGATGCCGTCATCGTCACTGGTAGACTGGACCCGCGCGTCGGCACCGTAAACGAAATCTTCCCCCTGTGACTGCTCGGCAAAAAACTCTTCCATGGTAATGCCAAAGACATCAACGATGTCCCTCAGGGTGGCGATGGAGGGAGATGTGGCATCGTTCTCCAATTGCGAGATATAGCCCTTGGTAAGATCAGCCCGGCTGGCAAGCTCTTCCTGGGTAAGAGAATTAATCATCCTCAACCTTTTTAACCGCTCACCGATTTTCAAGAAACCCCCAAGTTTAGTTATTGTAAACTTTTTGTTTTCAGCCAAGTTTAGCTATTCTAAACATTTTGTCAACAAGCGAGTTTAGTGCTCCTAAACTTCCTGTTTAATCGCGTCGAACCGGGGAGAGGTTTATAGTACAATTTTATTCGACTGTCAAGCATTTTTTCACCGAAAACCTTACGCTACCTAGCTGATTTCCTTCATCGTTTCCTGAACAACGCTCCGCGTGAAATTCCGCGCACCGCACCTTGGCAAGTGGTGCCATAAATAGTACGATACAAGCACTGTCCAGCGGAAATTGAATTCTCGAACAAGGGTAAATATCGAATATTACGCATCGGATTTTCAGGTTTCGGACAGAGCGGAGAAAATCAGCATGAATTGCAAGCAACTTTTTTACCCCGTAATTGCCCAAAAAGCATTGTATTATGATAAGATACTGCGCACTTGGCATTTTCAAGTAATTCCAATTCCAGATCAAGGATGATCTCAAGGCGGCGAGGATTGAGGCTGCGAGGCGTACTGAAGAGTACGTTGAGCAGCCGAAGACGAGCCAACGCAGAGAGGGCCTTGATAGGGAATTGGGATAAGACCATCAAACGGACTGGCCGACAAATGAAAGCAACCGGAAGTTCATCGCAACAAAAATCAACATGAAAATCGCCTCCTTTGAATTCAACCTGCGAGAACTTTCCGGATCATTCGGCAACCTGGGCACTTTTCTGCCACTGGCGGTCGGCTATTTCGCCGTATGCGGACTCAATCCTGCAGGGCTCCTGGTAATGATGGGCCTGGCAAACATCGCAACCGGAATCTTTTACCGGCTCCCCATCCCCATCGAGCCGATGAAAGTGATAGCGGCCGCGGCTATTGCCCAACAATGGAGTCCGTCCATGGTCTATGCCGCGGGTTTTTCCATGGGCTGCATCTGGCTGATCTTTGCACTGTCAAACATTGCCTCTCGGGTTGCAAGCATGACCCCGGCCGCCGTAGTACGAGGTGTTCAGGTTACCCTCGGCTTTTTGCTGATTTTTCAGGCAGGCAAAATGCTCGCAACATCCTGGCTATGGGGCGGCATCGCGCTCCTGGTCGGGCTGGGACTCCGAACCAGCCGCCGGCTACCGGCAGCCGTTGCCCTGATCCTGCTTGGCGTCATCGTCATGACCCTAAAACAGCAACTGGGTGCGATCCAGTCTCCCGGCTTCACCCTTCCCCCGCTTACTACATTCACTCTTGAGGAGATTTGGCAATCACTTATACTCGCTGGTTTCGCCCAGATCCCCCTCACAATCACCAACGCAACCATCGCCACCTCCTGCCTGATTTCCGCGTACTGGCCTGAGAGAACCGTCTCTCCTCGTAGGCTTTCCCTCAGCCAGGGGCTCATGAATCTGGTCCCCCCCTTTTTTGGCGGGATGCCCATGTGCCATGGGGCCGGCGGATTGGCGGGACAATATTATTTTGGGGCCAGGACCGGCGGGACCAATCTCATTGAAGGCATCATCGAGCTAGTTCTCGGGCTGTTCTTCGCGGCGTCTGTTTCCGGACTCTTTTCCTCTTTTCCCAAACCGGTCATTGGGGTCATGTTACTGCTGGTTGGGGTCGAGCTCGTCAAATTTGCGCGAG
>JAJZQA010000218.1 GCA_021810985.1 Deltaproteobacteria bacterium | reverse complement strand
ATTCGTTTTGCCAATCGCTACTTCCGAAAACACTTCGGAGCTCCGAACGGACGCAAGTGCCATGAGGTACTGCGGAACAGGAAAACACCCTGCCCCGAATGCCAGACATTCCAGGTATTCAAGACAAAGCAGCCGCAAAGGTGGGAATGGAGCTGCCCGATCGACGGATTGTCCTACGAGGTACTCGACTATCCCTACGTGGATCTCGACGGCAGTCTCCTGGTTCTGGAACTGGGACTTGATGTCAGCGGACGGAAACAGGTGGAGAACGATCTCCGTTCTCTGCGGAATGATCTGGAGAGACGGGTCACCGGCCGAACGGAACAATTACGCGACATTGTATCCAAACTCCAGGATGAGATCGCGGAAAGAAAAAAAACCGAAGAGGCCCTGCGTAAGAGTGAAGAACGCTACGCTCTGGCTGTTCTCGGCGCAAACGACGGTATCTGGGACAGGGATCTTGAGACGGGAGAGGTATATTTCTCCCCACGCTGGAAAGGAATAATCAGTTATGAAGATCATGAACTCCCCAACGACCTGTGCGAATGGAAATCGAGAATCCACACGGAGGACTATGAACGGGTGACGAATACCCTGCAATGGTACCTCGGCGGACATATTCCCGTCTATGAAGTGGAATACCGCTTGCGGGCCAAGGACGGAAGTTTTCGCTGGATCCACAGTCGCGGCGCCTGCCTGCGCGACCCATGGGGCAACCCCTCCCGTATCGCCGGATCACACACGGACATTACCTACCGCAAACGTATCGAGGTGGCATTGCGGGAGTCCGAGCGGAAATATCGCAAGATTTTCGAAGAATCAAGGGATGTCATCTTTGTTTTTGATGCCGATGCCCGGCTCCTGGACATCAACCCCTCCGCCCAGGAACTGTTGGGATATTCCCGGGAAGAATTATTCACCCTCGACATTTCCAGGGATCTCTATGTTGAGCCGGGAGTCCGGGAAAAATTTCACCGGATGCTCTTCACCGAAGGTTTTGTGAAGGATTTGCAGGTTGAATTGAAAAGAGCGGATGGTGAAATTGTTGTGGTTCACCTCTCGGCTTCGGTGACGAAAAATGAAGAGGGCTCGATCACCGGCTATTTAGGCACCGTCCATGACATGACGGAGCACAAAAAACTCGAACAGCAGTTGCTCCATGTGCAGAAAATGGAATCCATCGGCCTTCTTGCCGGTGGTATTGCCCACGACTTCAACAATCTCCTTACCGCGATTTCCGGCTATGGAGAAACCATCCGCGAAAACATCGACCGAGAAAACCAGCTGTTGCGCTCAAGCGTTGACCAAGTGCTGCTTGCCTCGGAACGAGCCCGGGAGCTGACCCATAACCTGCTGACCGTCAGCCGGAAACAGATTATCAACCCAAAGCCGCTGCTGATAAATACCATCATTTCCGAAATACACTCTTTCATCTCCCGCATCATCGGGGAAGACATCGAACTGACCACTAAAACCTGCAAAAGAAAGCTGCCGGTGGTCGCTGACCGGGGGCAAATCGAGCAAGTGCTGATCAACCTCGCCACAAATGCCCGGGACGCCATGGCCGCGGGTGGCCGGCTCAGCATCTCCGCCAGCCACAAAACGATCCACAGTAAAAGCAAAGAACTGATCGGCATCGATTCACCGGGGGAATACGCCGTAATTACGGTCAGTGACACCGGCTCCGGAATTCAGGAAAAGGTCCGGCAGAAAATTTTCGAACCGTTTTTTACCACGAAGGAAGTCGGCAAGGGAACCGGCCTTGGTCTTTCCATCAGCTATGGCATAATCAAACAGCACAATGGCACCATCACCGTGGAAAGCACCCCAGGCTTCGGTGCTGTTTTTACGATTTATCTGCCCCTTATCCAGTCGGATGTCCTGGTATCTGCCGCGAGGGAAGAAGTTCCCGCGAAATCGGGCACCGAGACCATCCTGGTAGCGGAAGATGAGGAAATCGTCAAACAGTTCCTGACCGGAATTCTTCAGAGGGTCGGATACACCGTCATTTCCGCCGCCAATGGTGAAGAAGCAGTAACCCGCTTCATAGAGCATAATGCCCAGATTTCACTGGTCATTTCCGATGTAGTCATGCCGAAAAAAAACGGCCGGGAAATGTGTGAAGAAATTCGCGGGCTGAGACCGGACATAAAATTCATTTTCATCAGCGGCTATACAGCGGACATTATTCTTCAAAAGGGAATTATTGAGGAAGGGGTCGAGTTTGTGACGAAACCATTTTCGAAAAACGAGATCCTACGCAAGATCAGGCAGGTTCTGGATCGGGAACCAAGAGACTGTCTGATTTCCAGGCAATGATTGCACCCGACCCGCTTCTTGTGCTAAAAATAGCTGGTTTCCGGAGAGAAACCAGCTATTTTCACAAAGGGAAGTGTTGATGGATACCCAAGCCGCCGAAGCTCGCATCAAAGAACTGTACACTCTGATTGAACGGCACAACATCCTCTACTACCGCGATGATGCACCAGAGGTCAGCGATGCCGTATATGACGAATTATTCCGGGAATTGCAACTACTGGAAGAACGCTTTCCCACCCTTGCGCGTCCCGAGTCACCAACCCGCCGGATTGGCGCCCAACCCCGGGAAAGTTTTTCCCAAATCCGCCACCGGATCCCCATGCTGTCCCTGGAAAACACCCTGACCGAGAAAGAAATCGTTGAATTCAACGACCGGATCAAAAGATATCTTTCCCTTACCGATGACCAGGAGCTAGTTTATTTCTGTGAACCGAAAATGGATGGCCTCGCCGTGGAACTGGTCTATGAGGAAGGCGTTTTCAGCGAAGGCTCCACACGAGGCGACGGATTCATCGGTGAAGATGTCTCCGCGAATGTACGAACCATCAAGCCGCTGCCCCTTCGCCTTACCATAGACCCGCCACCTCATCGCGTCGAGGTCCGGGGTGAGGTTTATCTGGCACTCAAGGATTTCCAGCAGCTCAATGCAGAGCGGGAAGAGGCCGGAGAACAACCCTTTGCCAATCCACGCAATGCCGCGGCAGGCTCACTGCGACAGCTCGATTCACGGGTTACCGCCAAACGTCCCTTGTCGCTTTTCTGTTACGGACCAGGCGAAATCGATGGGTACGAGTTTGTCTCTCAACAAAATTTTCTCGACACCATAGCGCAGTGGGGCCTTCCGGTTAACCAACTGAGCAGAAAAGTTTCAGGTGTCGGAGGAGTTCTCGCCTATTACCGGGAAATGGCAACAATGCGAGAATCCCTGGATTATGAAATAGACGGCGTTGTGGTCAAGGTCGATTCTTTTGCGCTGCAACGCGAGCTTGGGGAAAAGAGCCGCTCCCCGCGCTGGGCAATTGCCTTCAAGTTCCCACCCCGTCAGGCAACAACCCTGGTGGAGGACATTGTTCCCCAGGTTGGCAGAACCGGCGTCATCACCCCGGTCGCGCACCTGAAGCCGGTTGAAGTCTCCGGCGTGATCGTCTCCCGGGCGACCTTGCACAATTGGGAAGAACTGGCCAAAAAAGACATCCGCATCGGCGACACAGTCCTCATTGAAAGGGCTGGCGATGTAATTCCTGCGGTTGTCAAAGCCTTCAGCGAAAAGCGAGACGGCAGCGAACGCACGCTTCCTATGCCCGAATACTGCCCGGAATGCGGTTCGAAAGTGACAAAGCTGCCCGGAGAAGTGGCGATCCGCTGCCTGGAGTTGTCCTGCCCGGCTCAAATCCGTGAGGCAATCAGCCACTTTGCCTCGCGCAATGCCATGGATATCGAGGGACTCGGCGACAAGTACGGTGAAGAACTCGTAAAATTAAACCTGGTGACAACGGTTGCCGACCTCTACACCCTGAACCGCGACGACTTCATGCGCTTTGAGCGCATGGGGGACAAACTTGCCGGAAACCTGCTCAACGCCATCGAAAACAGCAAAAAGAGAGAACTGTCCCGTTTCATCTTTGCGCTGGGAATCCGTAATGTGGGTGAACACACCGCAAAGATTCTTGCCGGTGCCTTTGGCAGTATTGAAAACCTTGCCAAGGCAACCGAAGCAGAACTCCTCTCCCTCAGGGAAATCGGCCCGCAGGTGGCGCAGAACATTATCGAATATTTCGCTAATCCCCGAAACAGGGAGATCCTGCAGAGCATGATCCACGCCGGAGTTCAGCCGATCAGCGAAGAGAAGCGTCTCGGCGGGAAATTTGCCGGAATGAATTTTGTCTTTACCGGCACCCTGACCCAATTTACCCGGGACGAAGCCAAACGAATTGTTGAAAATGAAGGTGGGCATGCAACGGGGTCCGTATCGCGCAAAACCGACTTCGTTGTCGCGGGAACCGAGGCAGGCTCCAAATTGACGAAAGCCCGGGAACTGGGAGTTCCGGTCATCAGCGAAACGGAATTTCTCGAACTGCTAGGAGTCTGTCGGACTTAGGAAATCGAAGCGAAAATACGGCTGGGCGAGGACAGATTTTGTCGATTTTGCAGGGCAATAGTTGTTCTATTGCCCAAAAAAGCGGCGAAATATGGACCGTCCAGACGGATTTGCAGTAGATTTGCCCTAAGTCCGTCAGGCTCCTAAAGGATAAAAACCATGAAAACACGCGCCATGGTCACAGTCCGTGGCTTGGTACAGGGAGTCTCTTTCCGCTACCATACCCGGCAAATGGCCCTGCAGTTCAAGGTAACGGGCTGGGTACGAAACCTGCCGAATGGAGATGTCCAGGGATGTTTCGAAGGAGATGAAGGAGATGTGCAGGCCCTGATTGACTGGTGCCGGGAAGGGCCAAGCCAGGCGGAAGTGGAAAGTGTCACCGTAGAAAAGCAGTTTTTC
>JAJZQA010000217.1 GCA_021810985.1 Deltaproteobacteria bacterium | reverse complement strand
GAAAACCTGGCAGGTCTCTGTACCTGATCCATTAATCCGTTGAAAGACCCCAGGTTATGCACAAGCGATAGGAAAAATGCAGGGGTTTTACCAGTGTGAAGGAAAGGGATTTAGACGCCATGACAATGAAATACATTTTTTTGCTGTTTTTCGTGTTGCTCGCTGTCGACACGTCCTGGGCCGCCACCTTGAGCAGCCGGGGGGATGATGTTCGTATCTGGAGCGCGCCGCTCGTTGCGCGGCCGGGCGAAAAACTGGAGCTCATCGCGGTTGCGACCACTGACGATCTGTCGGAACTGATCGTCACCGATCCAGCGGGACGCCGGAACAGGCTGAACGTGGTGAGAGGGGGCGGTCCCCCCTGGAGTTTGCGGGCCGCGCTTCCGGCGCCTGCACACGGCAGCTACCTGATTGAGGCAACTCGGGAAGGGAAGGTGGTGGCCAAAGCCGTGATCCAGGTCGGGAAGGGCGTCGGTAACCGGGGGAGCGGTGAGTGGGACCTGTCAACGCAGGCGCTCTATGCAGCCTGGGTCGAGCATCTGTTCAATGACCCGCCCGAAGTGTCTCTCAGCTTCCCTTCTCTTGAGCCTGTGCTTCGCGACCCACGGCGTAACTTCCTCCATGACTACCTGCGCAGAGGGGAGGACGGTAAGTTCCCTGCCGAGCCGGATTGCGCGGACCTTTCGTATTTCCTGCGTGCCTACTTCTCCTGGAAGCTCGGCCTCCCCATCAGCTATCGCTTCTGCAGCCGTGGCAGCGCCGTCGCCCCCCCGCGCTGCGGCCCGCCGGAGATCGATCAGTCCTTTGTCCGTACCGCCGCTCCCGCCAGCGACTTCCGGAAGACGAGCCGCAGGATCATGGACCGGGTAACTTCCGGCACCGGACGCACGGCGCTTCGAGATAACGCCAGCGATTTTTACCCGGTGCCGCTCGAACGCTCGGCCCTCTGGCCCGGTACCGTTTTCGCCGATCCCTACGGTCACACTTTGATCATCGTTAAATGGCTTCCGCAGACGAAGGGGCGCAGCGGGCTGCTCCTCGCGGTGGATGCCCAGCCCGACAATTCTGTCGCCCGCAAACGCTTCTGGGAGGGTAACTTCCTCTTCGCGGTAAACCCGAACGCCGGCCCCGGTTTCAAGGCCTACCGTGCGCCGGTCGCCAACGAAGGGAAGAGGGGGTGGTTTTTGCCGACTAATACCGCTCTAGATCGGCGTTCAGGCCTTCCCCCCTATTCGGTTGAACAGGCAAGTCTCACGCCCGGGGACTTTTACGCTCGCATGGAGCGCCTCATCAACCCGCGTGGTCTCGACCCTGTCGAGGCCTACGAGTCCACCCTGGAAGCGCTGATGGAACAGCTCGAAACCCGCGTCGGCTCGGTTGCCAACGGAGAAGAATATCTACGGACTCATCCGGGGGCCGTCATCCCCATGCCGCGCGGCCCGGCCATCTTCGAGACCGTCGGTCCCTGGGAGGATTTTGCGACCCCCTCCCGCGATATGCGACTGCTGATAGCATTGCGGGTGCTCGCCGACCTGCCCGAACGCATTCGCCGCCATCCTGAACTCTATCTGCTGAAAGGCGAAAGCGCTGCCGCGGCAGCCAAAAACATCGAACGGCTCCATGCCCGGCGTTCCCGGGAGAGTTTCGTTACCTACACCCGTAGCGATGGCAGCTCCTGGCGGCTAAGTCTGGCCGAGATCTACGCCCGTCGGCCGGGGCTGGAGATCGCCTACAATCCCAACGACTGTGTGGAGCGGCGCTGGGGCGCGGCTCCCGGCATGCCTGACTTTGCAACTTGCCGTCGTCGCTCTCCCGCCGAGCAGCGAGAGCGGATGGAGAAATACCGGCCCTGGTTCCGCGAAGCCCGCAGGCCCCCGCGTTAGCAAGTTGGCGTCTGGTTTCATATGTTTTGGGGTTTTTTACTATCACAAGCGTACTTTTGGAGTAGTTGTCCATGACATTGTCAACATCTGAGATCGAAGAACTTCGCGCAGCAAAACAGATTCTTGAGAATCCTGGATTGGTCGCCAGGCTGAGCCACCTTGTTGGTTCTCCCATTGAAGTTTTGCTGAAAAAGCTTCCGGGACCGCTGCATTCGACGATTAATTCCGCGGTACGAAAATCTGTTGATACTGCCTTTGATATTGCCTTGAAGACGATGGGTCAAGATGGTCGTCACCCTTCATCGGACTTGCGGCATAAAATTGCTGCAGGGGCGACCGGCGCCTTGGGGGGGCTCTTCGGATTGCCGGCACTGGCAATTGAACTGCCTGTTTCCACGACAATCATGCTTCGTTCGATTGCCGATATCGCACGCAGCGAGGGTGAAGATTTGCGTCATCCTGACGGCAGGCTGCAATGTCTTCAGGTCCTGGCACTTGGCGGGACATCACCTGAAGACGATGCGGCTGAATCGACCTACTTTGCGACCAGAGCGGCTCTGGCAAAAGCGGTCTCCGAAGCAGCGGAGTTTGTCGCTAAAAAAGGGTTGGTTCAGAAAGGAGCTCCGGTAATTGTCAGGCTGATAACGCTGATTACGTCCCGATTCTCGATCGTCGTTTCAGAAAAGGTCGCGGCTCAGGCGGTACCTCTGGTGGGAGCCTTCGGCGGTGCCGCTATAAACACACTATTTATTAATCATTTTCAGGAAATGGGCCGGGGGCATTTTATAATAAGAAGACTTGAGCGAGTACATGGTCAAGAGGAGATCCGGAAGCTTTATGGTGAACTGTAGCCGACCCGACCGGAAAACTTTGCGTAAATAATTGTGGAAACGTGCCCGCGGAGTGCCGCCACTTGTTATCAGATCTCACGTCAGAGCGCAAAGCCGCGGGGAGTACTCTTGGGGAGTGCCTTTTTTGTGGAAGAATCCATTCATATGGCCGCTGAAGAAATATTTGCTGGTCAAGAATTACTGTGATACAAGAACATCAGTGATTTTAATAGCAGGCGCCCCGATTTCTGATTGTTTTGGGACCTGTAAATAACCTTCAGTTCAGCAGCAAATCAGGTACAGGTCAATCCACGGTGGGGTGTCCATGAACGAAAAAGATTTCGTCGATTATTACGAGTTATTGCAGCTGAGCCCGAACGCCGATACCGATACCATTGATCGTATCTTCCGGCATCTCGCCAAAAAAACCCATCCCGACAGCACCGAATTTCCCGATAATGACCGTTTCCAGTTGATTGTCGAGGCACACCGGACGCTGGCGGACCCGGAGATACGCGCCGGGTACGATGCCAAGTACCAGAACTATTGGCAGAGCAAATGGCGGATTGCCGCCGAGGCCCGTGACGTATCCGCCTTCGACAACGATATCATCGCGCGAGAACGCCTCCTTTCGCTGCTGTACGTGCAGCGCAGGCGTAACATGAAAAATCCCGGACTGGGCGAGTTGTCGATCGCCCGGCTGCTCCTGACTCCGCCTGAATTGCTTGAATTCCACCTCTGGTATCTCAAGTCCCAGGGATGGGTGGAACGCATGGACTCGGGTCTTTATGCGATCACGGCACAGGGGGTCGATCAGGTGGAGAAGAATCGTCTTCAGCTGATGCCCGACCATCTGCTTGAAGAGCATCTTTTTTCCAATGAGGCTGACAAGGAGCGTGGGGAGCCGGATATTGAAAAAGAGTTGTTTATTTCGGAGGGCAGGTAAAGCGTTTCTACCAGATAGTCAACGTAACGAAGTCGAAGATCCTTATAAGAGATCAAAAACCCCGATCAGCACCATGCGTGCCGGTCGGGGCTTTTTTGTTTTCAGCTACACACGTTTTATCTTTCAAACGTTTCTTCTGTGACCTTGGCAGCAAGAGCGGTGGCCAGTTTGAGCAGTTCCGCGGAGTTTTCCAGTCCGTCGAGGAAGCGTTGCGGGATGGCGGAGAGGCCGGTCTGCGCGCCCACCAGTGACGCGGTGAGGATGGCGCGCGCCTGGTTCTGGCCGCCGCTGTTGATGGCTTGGAGCAGCGCCATTTCGAAATCGTCATGGAAGCGGGCAGCCAGGTAGTAGGCGGCCGGCAGCTGGTGGTAGATGGCGCAGGGCATGCCGTAGACCAGGGAGACTTTCCAGGCCGGTTCGATGCGGATGTCGGGGTCTGCCGCGGCCGCGGCAATGCAGGACGGCGTGAGCAGGGCATCCGGAGAGGCGAAGCTTCCGGCGCGGGGCGGGTCAGGATCGACGGGTTGCGGAGGCTGCGTTCCGGGCCGGGTTACGGCATGAAAGGGGAGCTTGCCGCTCATGACCAGCTGCATGAGTTTGCCCGACAGTTCCGTGTCGAGGCGATACCCCTGGACCAGCATTCCCAGCACCGCACAGTAAGCCACGGTCATGGAGACCACCGTGTCGTCGATCTGGGTGAGGACGGTGTTGCCTGACACACAAGCGGCCAGTTGTCCGGGATGCAGGGCATAGCGGACGGCGATGGCCAGGGTGCGTTCAATTGCTTCGGTGGTATCGGCATGGCCGCCGGTCTGTCCCCAGGGCAGCTTCAGCTGCACGCGCCGCCGCCAGGCCTCCCGGATTGACTGGCTGGTGTAACGGCCGGGCCCGCAGACAGGTGTGCCGTCCAGGAGCGGAAAAAGATCTTGATCCAGCCTGCGGCAGAAGTCCTGCTCGTCATAGCTGCCACGCTCCACCAGGGAGCGTAGCGTCAGTTCGAGAATAAAACCGGCTTGGGAAAGTTGACCGGCCTTGAGCCCGGCGTGATAGCGGCCCGGTTTCGGTTCGGTGTAATCGCTGATCCACTCGCCGTGGTCGCGGCGGAGTTCGTCAAGATCGTAATACCAATGGGGACCGAGACCCATAACGTCGCCGATGAAAGCGCCC
>JAJZQA010000216.1 GCA_021810985.1 Deltaproteobacteria bacterium | reverse complement strand
TCTCGAAGTGACTGCCCAGATTGAGATATACTGGTGCGCAACCAATACCCCCCCGCGCCGAGCGTAATCGCATACAGGAGCATGGATGGCATCGTTTGAATCACCCTTTCGGGTTCTCTATCTTGAAGATAATGCCGTTGACGCCGATCTGGCGAAGAGAGAGCTTGCCCGGCACGCACCGCAGGTATCCCTGGAAATCGTCGCGACTCTGGCCGCGGCCATGGAGCGTCTGACCCCGGACCTCCCTGAATTCGACATTGTCCTGACCGATCTCCTTCTGCCCGACGGCAGCGGGCTGGAGCTGCTTTCGCGAATCCGGGAGCGGGATCTCCCCCTGGCTGTCGTGATCATAACCGGCTCCGGAGACCAGGATGCGGCCGTTGCCGCAATCAAGGCGGGCGCGGATGATTATCTGGTCAAGAGAGAAGACTACATCACGAGCCTTCCGCAAATACTCTCCTCTTCACTCGCCCGGTTCAAGACCGGCAGGGAGCGCCGGGCACGGCCCCTGCGGGTGCTGTATGCCGAACCCTCCGGCTTCGACGTCGACCTGACCCGCCGACACCTTTCCCAGAAGGCGCGCCACATCCATCTTGACGTGGTGGAAAGCGGAACCGAAATCCTGGATCATCTACCCCCCGTATCCGGTTCAGTGCCGCTCTATGATGTGCTCCTGTTGGATTATCGGCTTCCGGGCATGGATGCCCTTGAGATGACCAAGGTTATCCGCCAGGAACGCGGACTTGACATCCCCATTGTGCTGGTAACTGGCCATGGCAACGAAGAGGTTGCCATACAGGCAGTTCGCCTGGGTGTCGATGAATATCTTGTCAAGCATGAGGGCTACCTGGCGCAGTTGCCGGCGGTCCTGGAGAAAGTGCTGAATCAGGCGGAGCTTCAGCGGAGCGAGGCCCGCTACCACAGCATGTTCGAAAACAACCATGCGGTCATGCTGGTAGTCAATCCCGTCGACGGCCGGATTGTGGACGCCAACCCCGCGGCCTGCTCATTTTACGGGTATGGTCCGGAAACGATCCGGGGCATGAATATTTCCGAAATAAACACGTTAAGCCTCCCGCAGATCCGGGAGGAGATGACCCAGGCCCTTGTCATGCACCGAAACAGCTTCAACTTCCGCCATCGTCTTGCAAGCGGCGACATTCGCGATGTTGAAGTCTTCAGCGGCCCCATCGAACTCGGCGGACAGAAACTTCTCTACTCGATTGTTCACGATATCACCGAAAGAAAAAAAGCCGAAGAAGGCTTGCGGCTTGCGCGTTTCTGCCTCGACCATGCGGCGGTCGGCATCTTTCAGGTCAACGAACAGGGCGAGATTGTGGATGTGAACGAACAGGGTTGCAATTCCCTGGGTTACAGCCGTGAAGAACTCCTTTGCATGACGGTTTTCGACATTGACCCTGAGTTTTCCCGCGAGCGTTGGCAAGAAAACCGGAAGAATATACGGGCAAGTGGCTCCGGGACGTTTGAGACCAATCATCGCCGCAAGGATGGAACGGTCTTCCCGGTCGAGGTAACCATCAATTATCTTGAGTACGATGGTACGTCGATGTCCTTCTCATTTGTTCACGATATCACCGAACGCAAGCAAACGGACAAGGCTCTCCGGGAAAGCGAAGCAAATTTCAGGAAGCTGTCCAGCCAGTTTCATGCACTGCTCGACGCAATCCCTGACAGCATAACCCTCCAGTCCCAGGATTTAAGAGTACTCTGGGCAAACAACGGAGCTGTGTCCGGAACTGCATTAAAACCGGATGAAGCTGTCGGCATGCATTGTTACGCTTTCAAACACAACAGACTCCATCCGTGCGAACCGTGTCCTGTGCAGGAATGCTTTCAAACCGGGAAGCCGACATCAAATGTCATAGCGTTTACGGACGGCAAAACCTGGGATTTGCGAACCATCCCCATTCACGAAGCAAATGGAATCACGGCGGTCATCGAAGTCGCCCGGGATATCACAGAGCACCGGAAGCTCGAGGAACAGCTCCGCCATTCACTAAAGCTGGAGTCAATCGGTACCTTGGCCGGCGGGATTGCCCACGACTTCAACAATATCCTTACCGCCATCATCGGGTATGGGCACATGGCACTGATGACGATGCCGGAGGACGATCCCCGGCAGATGTATGTAAAGTGCATGCTTGACGGAACCGATCGGGCAGCCCAGCTCACCAAGGATCTCTTGCTGTTCAGCAGAAAACAGGTCAGCGAAAGAAAGCCCGTCGACCTGAACGAAGTTGTTGAAAGAATGGAGAAGTTTCTCAGAAAAGTAATCCGGGAGGACATTGATTACACCACCATTCTGAATCCGGATACGTCGCCGGTACTTGCCGACGGTCATCAGCTTGAACAAGTTTTGATGAATCTGGTCACCAACGCACGTGACGCCATGCCGGATGGCGGGGTTATTTCCGTTACCACGGAAACGTTCTCAATGAACGAAGAATTCATCGCGGCGCACGGATACGGCAGACCGGGAAATTATGCCCTGCTCACCGTATCCGATACCGGTTCAGGCATGAAAGAAGAGGTTCTGAAACGCATCTTCGATCCCTTCTTCACCACCAAGGAGGTCGGCAAAGGTACCGGTCTGGGGCTTTCGGTGGTATACGGTATCATAAAACAGCACGAGGGATTCATCAATGTGTACAGCGAGCCCGGAACCGGCACAACATTCAGGATTTATCTGCCGCTCATCAAGATGAAAACGAAAGAAACAGCCAAGGATCATGAGGAAGAATCTCCCACACGAGGCACGGAAACCATCCTTGTCGCGGAAGACGACACCATGGTTCGGAATCTCACAAAGGCCATTCTGCCGGAGTTCGGCTATACTGTCATCGAGGCCGCTGACGGCGAAGATGCCGTCAGAAAATTCATAGAAAACAGCGACACCATCAATCTTCTTCTCTTTGACATCATCATGCCCAAGATGAACGGCAAGGAGGCCTATGATGAAATCCGGAGAATGCGGCCGGACATTAAAGTCATTTTTGCCAGTGGTTATGCGAGCGAAACCATCATGCAGAAGGGTCTGCTAGATCACGGCATTCCCCTTATTTCAAAGCCCGTATCCCCCCGACAGCTCGTTCAAAAAATCAGGAGCGTACTTGATGAAACCTCGGAAAAGTAAGCGAACAAAAAACCATCTGTCCATCTGGCAGGCAGCGTAATGAAGTCCATAAACAATGTCCGAAAAATCAGGGAGGAGCGCCTGATGAGCAAGATGGAACTGGCACGCCTGGCGGGGGTATCGGCAGCCACCATCGACCGCATCGAGCGCGGTGAGGTCTGCCGGATGGAGACCAGGCGGAAGATCATTTTCGCCCTGGGGTTCACCCTGTCGGACAAGGACAAGGTTTTCCCCGAGTAACTATCTAATTAAAAACGTGACCCCCTGCCGATGTATCACGGCAGGGTGCTATATCAGCCTGAACAGGAGGCCCCCCTCCCCTCCCCTACCCTTCCTCCTTCAGAATGTACCCAATACCACGCACGGTGTGGATAAGTTTTTTGTCCTTGCCCCAGTCGATTTTCTTCCTGAGGTAATTGATATACACGTCAATGATGTTGGTGAATTTGTCGAACGCGCCTTGCCAGACTTCGTCGGCGATCATGTTCCGGGTCAGGACCTGGTTCGGGTGGCGGACAAAGAACTCCAGGAGTTCGTATTCTTTTGCGGCAAGATTGAGCAGTACCTCGCCCCGCCAAGCCTTGTGGAGGACCGGATCGATGCAGAGATCGGCAAAGTGGATCTTCGCGCCCCGTTCCTGTTCGCTTCTGCGCTGAAGTGCCTTGACGCGCGCCAGGAGTTCGGCGAAGGCAAACGGTTTCTTCAAGTAATCATCAGATCCCGCGTTGAGGCCGGCAACGAGATCTTCCTCGGTGTTTTTCGCTGACAGCATAATTACCGGGATGAGAATCATCCGTTCCCGCAGATCCCGGACTAGGGTCACCCCGTCTTTCTTCGGCAGCATCACATCGAGGATTACGAGACCGTATGTCCCGTCCAGGATCCGCTGATATCCAGCCTCACTATCGTGAACAACGTCAACCTCGTACTTCTCCTGTTCAAGGCCGCGCGCGATAAATTTCGCAATTTTTTTGTCGTCTTCAATTACAAGGATTTTCATCCAGATACTCCGTTCGTCATTTTTTTCATACGGTAGGCGAGAGTATAAAGGGAGCGCTGGAAAAATTCATCCAAATTTCCGTTCTTTCCAACTCAGTCGTGAATTTATGCAGATCGCTCTATGACCGGTCTTCTTATGGTACTTACAGCGGGTCTATGTAGGCAGGGTAATCATTGCGCGGGTTGTTGACAAGAGGTGAAACCGGATACGTCTCCATCAGGTCAGCCGGATAGGGCTGGTACAGGGTCTTCAGCTTTTCCGGTTCGGTCACTTCCCGGTTGATCCAGAAGTCGCACGTTCAGTCTTACAGACATGACACGGCGACAAATATAGTTTTCTATTTTTGGAGTGTCCTCACCACATCAGCCAGCAAACCATCCTCATCCAAGCATTCATAAATGTACCAATTGAGCCACTCATCAAGGAAAAGAAGTGCGTCTTCATTCAGCCGATATTCGGTTGCATGGTAGGTATTATGGTGACTACCAACTGGCTGGATGTGGTCGAGGCGCATGATTGATTCGTTTGCACCTGGCAGGGGCAGCATATCCCAAAAGAACTGTGGATACTCGCACTGACGAATACGTTCCACGAAGGCATCGCTGAAACCTGACCGCACTCCCCCGCCTCACAGCGTGGGGAGGGCCGGGGTGGGGAGGTCTCCCCCTCCCAGCCTCCCCCGCTCGCGGGGGAGGAGTGTCAAGTTCATTCGTTTCGG
>JAJZQA010000001.1 GCA_021810985.1 Deltaproteobacteria bacterium | reverse complement strand
CGACCGGCAAGGTCAACTACTGGACCGGCGAAGAAGGAAGGCTCTTTGAAAAGGAATTCGCGGCCTTCGCAGCTTGCGAACACGCGGTGGCGTTGGCGAACGGCACGGTTGCGCTGGAGTTGGCGCTGTGTGCCCTGGGGATCGGCCCGGGTGACGAAGTGATAGTGCCCAGCCGCACTTTTATAGCTTCGGCCAGCTGTGCCGTCATGCGCGGCGCCGTGCCGATAGTTGTTGATGTGGACCCGGAAAGTCAGAACATCACCGTCGACACCATACGTCCGCTAGTCACTTCGCGAACAAAGGCCGTAATAGTCGTACATCTTGCAGGTTGGCCGTGTGACATGGATCCAATCATGGAGATGGCCGGAGAACACCACCTGAAAGTAATAGAGGACTGTGCCCAATGCCACGGGGCAACATACAAGGGACGTCCGGTCGGCTCACTCGGCGATGTCGCGGCCTTTTCATTTTGTCAGGACAAAATCATGTCCACCGGCGGTGAAGGAGGCATGTTGACTACCAATGACGGGGAAATCTGGCGAAGGGCATGGGAATTCAAGGATCACGGAAAGAGTTGGGATGAGGTATACAATCGTCGGCATTCCCCCGGCTTCCAGTGGCTGCACGCATCTTTCGGCACGAACTGGCGAATGACTGAAATGCAGTCGGCAATCGGCAGGGTCCAGCTTCGCAAGCTTCCGGAGTGGCTCCGGAGGCGGAGGGAAAATGCCGAGGTCCTGTCTGCGGCATTCAGTAAGTTACCCGCATTACGCGTAACCATTCCACCCGCGGAAATTGGCCACGCCTATTACAAATACTACGCCTTCGTTCGTCCCGACAAGCTCAAGCGCGACTGGAACCGCGACCGGATTATGAATGCCGTTACCGCTGAGGGAGTACCCTGTTTCAGCGGAAGTTGCAGCGAAATCTATCTGGAAAAGGCTTTCGACGGGTTACGACCCACGGTGCGTCTGCCGCGGGCAAAGGAGCTGGGGGAGACAAGCCTGATGTTTCCGGTTCATCCGACCTTGTCGGTCGAAGATATGGAGGCCACCTGCCGGGCGGTGGAGAAGGTGTTCAGACAGGCTCAGGCATTCCCGTGATTTACGGATATACCTCGTAGAATCCGGAGAGATGCAGATTCACCGGACCGGCGGCTAAGCCTTTTATATGTATCAAGCCGTCGGCGGCATCCACAAAGGCATATTCCTTGTCGGCCGGTCCCCCCAGCCGATTCACCAACAGAGGGTATTTGTATGACGTTGCCATGTGCCCGAAAGCAGGAATCGACAATGCTGTCCCGGATACGGTCGTACCGTAGGCCTGAAGCCATATCTCCATCCTGCCCCCGTTTCTCCTTGCTCTCCCCTTGACGACACCCCCAGCGCCACCGGAAACCCTTGGAGTCCAATCCCTCCAGAAATCGGTGGACACGAAAAAACCGGGGTCTATCAAATTCATCAGTCCGGAAATTTTCATTCTGCTGAAACGGGTTCCGGTTATCGTCAGCGTCGATGATTTCTGTTTGCAGTTCGTGAACTCAATCCCTGAAACATTAAAGATTGAAGCGTCGATTAGTATCGTATCCTTCGGGCTGCTGAAATAACATCCCACGAACGAGGTGGTGTCAACCGGTGCCCGGTTGTCCACGCTGTTTATCTGGAGCGCGTGCCTGTTCGGCGCGTTGGTGTAGTTGTTGCTCTCAAAATACCAGCCCGTAAATACATTGGCATTGCCCGAATGGATTGTTAATCCGCTTTTCTTGTTGCCCTGAATCAACCCGCCGTTAAAGGAATTGCCCAGCACTCCGTCCCGGATGACAACGCCATACTCATAGTTATCCTGGGCTTCCAGGTAGTTGAAGACGTTCGCGTTTGTCGCGTCCCGCAGCAGCAGGCCGGTTCCATTGTAATTGACAACCAAGTTGTTTATGACGCTGTTCTCGACGTAATGCATCGTTACGCCGGTGCCCCTGCCGAACCCGGTCACCACGACATTATTTAGTTTCAGGGCACAGCCCGCGCCGGTCGTGCGTGTGAAAACGAGTCCGTCACCGGTAGCGGAAAGGATTTTGCCATCCTGGTTGACCTGCGGACCCTGGAACCAGATATCATCGATCCGTACGGGCGTTAATATGGCGCTCGCATCTCCCGTCACGGTGAGCAGGACGCCTGACGATTGGTTGGTTCTGATGACCGTTCCGCGGGGGACGGATTGCGTCTGCACGTTTCTATTTGAAATCCCCTGAGCCACGGGAGCGCCGAGCATTACAATGCTTTCGCCGTAGTTTCCTTTTGTTGACGAGAATTTCAAAGAATTGACAAGATAAACCCCATTGCTGAAAATGATTGCTGTATGGTTACCACTGGTGTTCATGTTCATTATTTCTTGTATTGCATTTGTAGAGTCAGTAAATCCGTCAGCTTTAGCACCAAACCATTCTGGATAGGCATTATGTAACCCTATTACGGAACCTCTGCCTGTAAACACCTGATAAAGCCCGGCCGAGAATGGACCTTTTATGGTGAGGATTTTGCCGGAGGAAACATGTAAACTTCCACCCTGTACTATTTCAAGCCCCCTATCTGCAGGAACAATCAAATTACTCACGGATTCTGATTTAGAAATAACGATCGTTTTATTGACAGTTCTTGGATCGTTAACTGCGGCTGAAAAGTTGGCAAATAAACCTGCATCGATTTTTGCAACGATTAATGGAGAATTCGTTGAGGTTGCACTTTTAGATGTGCCTTCCCGAAAGTTACGCGGGGCATCTAATGAACTACGCAGAGTTGAAACGTTGTTATTAGTTGCAGCGAACGGAATTGTGGGGGCTAAAAAGGTAATTGAGCAAACGAGAATTGCATGAATACATAGAGATGCCAGATTGATTTTCATAACGATCTCTCTTTTTAAATATACGGCAATTCAAAGTTATTTGTTCTGATTTTTGAACTTCTTCCAAAATGAAAATATTTTTTTAGTTTCAATCCACAGGTCCTTGTTCCGATCCGTCATTTTCTCGATGTTTTCCAAAAAAAATGTGCAAATAACAGTAGTTATGAAAGCTACAAAAGTCCAAACAAGCACTATTTTGGACCTCGCAGGTTTACTTTTTCTCTCGGGAACTTTGGCCGACTGGATTACCTGAAATGGGGAAATATCCTTCGCCTCTGAAAGTTTCGCCATTTCATACTGCTTAGTTAGCAACTCCACGAGAGACTCCTGGATCTTAAACTCTCGCATAAGCCTTACATATTCCTGGCCAATGGCCGGTACCGAACCGACGGAAGGAATGGCACTGTTTCCATCTGCACCCTCCAGTTTTGCAATTTGCCTCCTGAGATTGCTGACTGAAGTGTCAAGGTTTTTCACTTCCTGACTCGAATCGGTATATTGACGCCGGTAGGTCGCAAGCTGGACCTCTTGAACTGCAAGCTGGGCTCTCAGTTCGGCAACCCCCTTAATAGCGGCTTCTGCCTGAGCGGTCACGTTGACTGCCTTGTTTTTTGCCTGAAAAGACTTGAGATTATCCTCACTTCTTGCAAGATCTGCTTTAGCCGTTATAAGCCTATCTTCCAAGAAGGTGCGATTCTGGCCAGCACCAGTAACATTAAGGCGAAAAGCAAGGCGAGCCAGTTCTTCAACATAAGAATTGGCCATCGCGGCTGCAAGCTTGGGGTCCTTGTCACTGACGGAAATTGAAATAATCCCGTCTTTCTTCCCGGCCGAAACCAATGTTTTCTTATCGAGAAGTGCGTAGGCATCTACGCGGTATTTCGCAGAGTACAATTTCATGAGTCCAAATTTTTCGATAACGGGATCTTTAACCGCCTCGCTTTTCAGCATGCTCACATAGAGTTCGGCCGTAGTCGGCCCACCAATTGAAGCCCCCACACCTCCTGCAAGGACCGCCAATCCGCCCAACTGACCCATCATGGCCGACATCATCCCCTTGTCTTCCTGATTTGGAAGAATCAGGGTTTTGGCAGTATAGATGTTAGGCAATAAAAGAGTGTAAATCGTTGTGATGATTGCTACGGCGAGAGTGTTGCGGAATATCATCCGCCGATGCTTGAAAATAACGGTCAGATAATCAAGCAAACCGGGAGAGGTGGGACTTGAGTTTAAGGCTTGAGGTTCGGGGTTGGAATTTTCCGTGTGATGCATTGCAACTCCTGTATTTCATGATCGAGTGTCAAGAGTTATAAATACGATGTTCGGGAAGCAAGGCGGGAAACCGCAACTTGCGCCTCATGCCACTCACTTTCTTTTACAGCCCGGCCGCAATAATCACCCCGGCGGTAAGCGCAATATTGCCAAGGATGGAGGCAATATCCTTTATTTCCCGCATCCAGGCGGTGCGCTCCAGCTTTTGCGGCACGACCAGGGTATCACCCGGCTGCATTTGGGTGGAAAGGAATGAGCCGAAGTACCAGGATTTGGTATCGTCGTTCCAGTTGAAACCTAATGACGTCTGATGCCTGCTGACAACCGTACCATCGGCCTTGACGATGTACATATCATCTTCTTCCGCATCTCGCGTAGCTCCCCCGGACTTGCTCAGATAGTAGGACGCGCTTTTGCCCTGCATATAGACAAGAGAGGTGGGATTATAGACCTGCCCCAGTACGGTGACTTCACTCGGCGTCTTCGGCACCTGCAGTGTATCGCCGCCCATCACTTCAACATTATATTCACTCTTCGCAAACTCGGGCAACTGGGCGAGTTGGAGCACCATACGACCTTCCGCTTTTGCCGACTTGAGTTTATTCAGACCTTTCTGCAATCCTTCCAGTGAAGCCTTGGTTGCTTCCAGCTCCTCCTTGGACGCTGCCAGCGCAGCCAGCTCTCCCTGTTTTTTCAATATCTCCTGTTCAGTCCGTGCTATTACCTCGTCCATCCGCTTCTGCTGGGTCTCCCGCACCGATTCCCGGGTAAATTTTGCGCCTTGCAGGTAGGCACTTTCAGTAAAGCCGCCCGCCCTTTCGATTATGGAACTCAGCTTTTCCCCCTTGTAGATGGGATAGGTACCGGGGAATTTCACCTCTCCGCTGAGCGTTACATGCCGGTCCAACTCCTCGACCCAGTTGGGGATCTTTCTGACGCTCAACTCATCAAAAGGAAGGAGGGTTACATTGTCCTTTTCGCTCCCTTTCAGCGCCTCTTCAAGATTGATGGTAAGGGGGTATGACGCGACCGTTTCGCCGGTCTGCTTGATGCGGCTCAATTCGGCAAACTTGCGATAGGCGGTTATCTTCAGGTTCCCCGCCGCCAGGAGGAGATCGCGTACCGTCATATTTTCAAAGAGTCGATATTCTCCGGGATTTTGCACTTCGCCATTCACCCACACCCTGGGCATTTCTTCCATCTCCCAGCGGGAAAATACCTTGAGCTCGTCGAATTCCTGCAATTCCAGATTATAATTCGGCTCTCCGGCTAAAGCCTTGGCAAGATTGATGAACAGTTTTTCCGGGTGATAATCCGGGGGATAGAGTCGTGTAATTTCGGCAGCCTCCCGGTAATACTCGGGAAGAAGGTTGTCCTGCGGCAGAAGATCGCTCACCCGCATGCCGGGCTTCAAGGCATAGTCTCCCGGCCGGAGCACATACCCGGAAAGTCTGACATGGTCACGCAGGGTTTTGTCGATGGGAAAGATCTTCACCAGATCCATATCCTGGATTTTTATCGCCTTCATCAACTCTTCCAGCGTCTTCCCGTCAACCTTCGGGTCCAGGCTAAAATCGGAGACCACCCTCTTCTCGTGGGCTTGCACCCGGGAAAGCTGGACCCGCTGCAGGTAGCCGGTCGGAAGAAATCCTTCCGCAAGTCCGATCAGGTCGGCAAGATTCTCCTCGTTTTTGAGTTCATAGATGGCGGGTCTCTTCACGTTGCCGGAAATTCCCGCCACCCGGCCGATCACGGGGACGAATATCGTATCACCGGACTGCAGGCGGATATCTCTGCTTTTGTCACCGGAGAGAAAAAAGTCGTACAGGTCGACCGTGTCCACCACCTTCCCGGCCCGTTTGATCTGGATCGAGCGAAGGGATCCGGTTTTCAGCGGCCCGCCCGCGGCACTGAGGGCATTTATCAGCGTCGAAAGGGAACTCAGGTTATAATCGCCGGGTGCCCGGACCTCACCCACCACATAGACTTTGACGACCCGGAGTTTGCCCATCGTCACGTTCAGACCGAAATCCTTATAGATTTTCGCCAGATTGCTTTTCAGAAGATTCGGCAGTTCACCGAAAGAAACACCCCAGACCTTGACGCTCCCGACTCGCGGAAGGAAAATTTCCCCACTGCGATTAACATCCAACTCATAGGTTCCCTCGACACTCCCCCAAAGATTGATGATCAGCTTGTCTCCCGGGCCAACAACATACTCGGCCCCGACCGGAATATCGGTGAGCGGAGAAAAGCCCCCCTCGCTTGGCTTAAAAAAATTGTAGCCGAACTGGTTCAGGCGCTTTACCTGGTATGGCAGGGGACGGGAGTTGTCTTTGGTGGTTTCTTCAGTCAGGAGAGACTGCTCGATGGGCGAAATATCATCCGTTCCTTTTGGCACCGATCCTTCGTCGGTCAAATTAGACTGTCTTTCTTCGTCGGAACGGATTTTTTCCTTCAGCGACCCGGGAAGCTTTCTCGTTGCGGCTAATCCGGATGAATCCCTTTGGGAGGATCTCGCTGAAGAGAGGGACTGAAAAACTGCGGATTTGTTCGGGGGGGAATAGGCAGGCACCACCGTACGGGTCGGGGGTGAGTCGGGCAGAACTTCAGCAAATACACGCCAATCTTTTGAAACAACCAGGTACATGCAGCAAAAAGCAAGGATGAAAATCACACTTCCTTTTTTCAAGGGCGGTCTCCTGTGGTGTCAGTTTTCAATTACTTACCGGTATGCAAATAAATGTGAGTGCTGAATATATTGATAAAGGCATTGTCAATTGGAAAAAATATTATATGCTAAAAACTCAATACTGTCGAGGACAGGGAAAAATTTATCGACAAATTTCCTTTAGGGCCATTTGCCCACGAAAGCCCGGAAAAAAAGTTCTCGTAATTTGTTTATATAATGTTACTATTTCAAGACAATATCGTTACCCTGTCATTCAAATTTGCGAAACAAATAGGTTTTCAGCAGATTCCATACTGTTTTCTACCCTGCCCAACCGCCAAGGAGGAGCCGTGTCGTTCCAGAAAGTATTGATGCTGATTATAATTGACACAGCCTTAATCGTCTTGGCATACACTCTCTCCTTTCTTTTCCGCTTCGATTTTTTCATCCCACCCGCGTACGGTGCGATCTTCTGGAAAGGACTTTGTATAGTCGCGGTTATTAAACCCCTGGCGTTTCTTTCCATGGGCTTTTACCGAAAGTTATGGCGCTACGCTTCAGTACGGGACGCCGTCGAAATTTTCAAAGTGGTTAGCGTCGCATCCCTTGGCTCCTCGTTTTTTCTTACTTTTTTTCAGTATTTTGATCATTTCCCCCGTTCAATCATCCTCATCGACTGGCTGATCCTCCTTTTTCTGACAGCATCGAGCCGCCTGGCCTGGCGGCTGTACCGGGAACACATCTTCACTTCCACCAGAAATACCGGACACAGAACCCTGATCCTGGGAGCAGGCGATGCGGGTCGCCTGCTCCTGACGGAAATCGGCAGACAGCAGGCACCTGAATACAACATTGTCGGATTCGTCGACGATGACGAGAGTAAAAGGGGCATGATTCTTGGCACTGTACCGGTGCTGGGCAAACAGGACCAATTGCAGGAGCTTGTGCGCAAGCATGGCATCGAAGATCTGATCGTGGCCGTGCCGTCGGTGCGGGGATTTGCTTTGCGAAAAATGATCGAGAACTGCAATAAGACCGGCGCCCGCGTCAAAATCCTTCCGGCAATCAGCGACATCATCAACTGCAAGGTATTGGCGAACCAGATTCGGGATGTGGAACTGGAGGACCTTCTCGGCAGAGAGCCCGTCACACTGGATAAATCCGGAATCCGGCACTACCTGCAGGGCAAAACTGTCCTGGTTTCCGGTGCGGCCGGCAGTATCGGCAGTGAAATTTGCCGCCAGATCGTTGAGTTCGATCCCAGAAAACTGATCCTGCTTGACAAGGCCGAGACCCCGCTCTTTTATATCGACCGGGAACTGGCGGCACGCCATCCCAAAGTGACTATCATTCCTGTTCTCGGGGATATAAGGAGCCGAGACAAAATCGATGCGGTATTCTCCCACTATAAACCTGACGTGGTCTTCCATGCGGCAGCCTACAAACACGTTTCCTTGCTCGAACACAATCCCACCCAAGCGGTATTGAACAACTGCAGGGGAACCAAAGTTCTGGCCGACGCAGCCGACAAGGCAGGTGTCTCCAGTTTCGTCATGATCTCATCCGACAAAGCGGTAAATCCGACCAATATCATGGGTGCCTCAAAACGCGTCGCGGAAATCTATATCCAGTCATTAGCCAAGAAAAGCTCCACAAAATTCACTACGGTCCGCTTCGGAAATGTGCTCGGAAGCAGCGGCAGCGTTATTCCCATTTTCCTGGAACAAATCAGAAAAGGCGGGCCGGTAACCGTTACCGATCCCGAGGTTATCAGATATTTCATGACCATTCCCGAGGCTGCGCAATTGGTGCTGCAGGCAGGCTGCCTTGGCCAGGGAGGAGAAATATTCCTGCTCGAGATGGGAGACCCGGTCCGGATCCTTGATCTTGCCGAACATTTGATCAGGCTTTCTGGGTTGATTCCCAATAAGGATATTGATATTGTATTTACCGGTCTGCGCCCGGGGGAAAAACTCTTTGAAGAACTTCTGACAAAAGAGGAAGGGGTCAGGGAGACCTCCCACAGGAAGATCAAGATTGCGGCTTCTGCCGCCGCGGATTCGGAAAGCTTTTCAGCCGAACTTGCCCAGTTGTTCCACCTGGCTGAAACGCATGATATTCAAGGAATGGTCATTGCACTTCGTCGCCTCGTCATGGAGTTCACACCATCCCAACAGCACCAGTACCCGGCTGAGCGGCACCAACACGCCATTTCCGCCGGCCAAAGCATAAAAATGAAGGATGGTGCACAACCCGCAAGAATTATCCCACTACGACAGCCGGTTTCATAACAGAATCTCGCCATTGACGGCAGCTAAAATTCCATCTCTCTCAGGTGAAAAATGTTTTCTCGCCCGGCAGTCACTTTTTGCGGCCTCATCCTGTTCATCGCCTGCCTCTCCCTTCCCGCAAACCGGGCCTTCGCACTCGCATCGAACAACATCCCTCTCGATAGTCCTCTCTACCTATATCTGGAAAAACTGGCCGGATTTGGCATTATTACATCGAACATCCAGGGAATTCGGCCTTTTTCAAAATCGGAAGCCGCCAGACTGGCCCTTGAGGCGGAAAGCAACCTGACCGGCATCGACAACGAGGCCGCGCGCAACTTTGCCTCCAGCCTCCTGACCAGGGTACGCGATCTGCTCCCTCGCGAAGTATCCCTGCGCAATGAGCAGGAAAAGGCTCCGCGTTTTGACTACAATCCGTTTTCCACAGCAAGGATTCGCTATATCTACCTCGATGGAGTCCCCCGGAGCTATGAGCGGCCGGTCCACGACCCGGGTGGCGATGGCGTATTCGGCATCGGCTCAGGATTGCGTCCGGATAATCCCTACCCCTCTCCCGTCAGGCAGCATGGGACGGAAGGGACTCCTTTATTGGGGAATAATGAGGGAATCCGCTACCGGAAGGGCAGTAATGTCGAGTATCGTTTCAGCGGCGAGGCCTATCTGGGTTCATTCGCGGCTGCCCTCATCGAGCCACATCTCAGCTATTCATTCAAGGATCGAGTCGCGCAAGGCAGGTTGAACAAGGGGTATCTGAAAGTCGGCGGCGGCGGCCTTGAACTGGAGATCGGCAGGGATTCTAACTGGTTCGGGCCCGGGTCTCGAACCGCGATAACCCTCTCAGATAATGCGAGAAATTTTGATCTGGTGAAACTCTCCAGTCCGGAACCGCTTGATATCGGCTGGCTGAAGCGCTACCTGGGCTGGGTAAAGTACTCCCTGATGTTTTCCCGCTTCGAGTCCACCGTGACGGACGGAAAAACCAGACAACCGTACTTCCTTGGTGCAAAGCTGGCCATTAAACCGCATGACACCGTCGAATTCGGCATCAACCTGGGTCGCCAGCAGGGCGGACCGGGAGTAAACAACTCTCTCGGGGACTGGCTTCGCGGGCTCATTGGCGGCACCAGCAGTGACAACTCGAACAGCGTTGCCGGACTGGATCTTCGGGTAAGACTGCCTTTTCTGAGAAATACGGAAATCTACGGCGAGTTTTCCGGGGAGGACACCGCGGCCTTCTGGCCGATCGTCGAAAGCTATGTTGCCGGCATCTTTATCCCCTGCCTCACGGCCGACGGCAAAAACGACCTCCGGTTGGAATACTATCTTGGCAATGCGATTCTTTCCACCAGCGGCACCTTTCCCGGGGGTTACCTGTATCGGGGAATGAATATCGGGCCATCCCAAGGCGGGGCGGCTGAGGAGTTTTTTGTTCGGGCCAGCCACTGGTTTTCGGTCAGAAACAACCTGGCACTGGAGTACCTTCACACCGAGAGAGGAAACCTCGGCAGGGTTACCGTAAACCCGGCAGGCGCTTATGACCCGAATGGCGCCCTTCAGGCCGTCGAGCGCAAAAATGCGCTGCGCGTTTTCTGGCAACTCCCGATTCATGGTGATATCGACCTGCAGCTGATGTATGGCTGGGAGCGGATCCATAATGTGAACTTGGCAGGAGGAATCAACCGCACCAATCAAATTGGCAAGGTTGATCTGAGTTACCGGTATTAACAGCCTGTTGAAGGACTATTCCCTCCGCCGCAATTGCTGGTACACTTAGCTGTACCGGACAATTCCTATCATCCACTGTCAGGAAAGCCGGTTCGGACTCTGAGAGTACGGTAGCTGACAGAATGAAACGGAGAAAAAACCATGTACGCAATAATGAGAAAACCTGACAAGTTGGGGATTATTCCGCTGATAATACTGGCGGTGTTATTTTTATTGAGTACCTTATCTGGCCCGGCGGAAGGACAACTGCCGGGAAACCGCGAGGAACGGACCGTTCCCGTCACGATTCTCAGCATCATTCCTTCCCAGGCCGAGCCGGGAATGAGCGTGACGCTTTTCGGATCAGGATTCAGCGCTGGAACCCACGTCTTGATTGGCCCGCTGGAAGCCCAAACCACCATTCAAGGACCGAAACAACTCAGCTTTGAGATCCCGGATCTGGCGCCGGGCCTCTATGGTCTCTTCGTGCGACGCGAAGACGGTACAGTCAGCAAGGGGTACAGATTTTCCGTGACCCCCCGGACACCGTCCGCCACTTCCCTGACGCCGGACAAAATTTATGCCTGCACCCCGGATAATGAACGGGTAGTCCAGATCAGCGGGGATAATTTTCTGCCGAGTTCGCAGGTGCTCTTTGATGGTGCGGTAATCAAAAGCCGCTTCGAGTCAGCTGAAACCATTTCCATTCACATACCCCGGATTGCCAGCGGTCTCCATACCGTACAGGTCAAGAATCCGGGCGGAACCCTGTCATCAGCTCTTGCGCTATTTATTGATTCAAAACCCGAAATTACCGGGATAATCCAAGGCGAGAATTACGTAAACTACTATGACCTGATCATCGAAGGCCGGAATTTGCAGAGCAATTCAAAAGTCGTTGTGGAAGGGAAATCCATGACGGCCTCCGCGGTGAATCCGGTCGAAAGGGAAAAGGTTATCTACGTGGACTGCAACAGGATTATCTACCAACGGCACCCATACGATTCGGCTGAGAAAAGTTTTACCGTGCAGGTGATCAACCCCAACGGTGAAAGCAGTTCGGTGGTAGAGGTGTCAGCACCCTGATTTTACATAAGAGAGCAGCACCTCGGTTTACGGGGTCATTGGCGGGGGAATCTGCCCGTTGGCAGCCGGTTGCGGCGTTCCGGGCGGGAGCGTCTGCGTTGCGCCTGAAGCTCCCGGTGGTTGGGCAGAGGATGTAGAAGGAGTATAGACGAAGCGCCATTCGCGGTAGCTCTTCTTTTCGGCAAAATCCTGAAGTTCTTCCGGGAATCTGGCCGTTTTCAGCGGCTCTTCCTGACTGGTGCTGGCAACACCTTGGATACCTTTTGAGGGATCGATGATCAACTCCCAATCCTTGTTCGTCATCGGGTCGGTATACAACCGACGCAGGTAACGCACCGTCTTTGGTGTCCGCGGGTCCTTCAGCAGGTCCTTCAGATCCCGAAGAGGCATGGCCGCCTGCTCAACTGATTTGAGCGAGTACCAACGGGTAATGGCATCCCGTATCTGAGTCCCGCGAAAAAGCAGCTCTTTTTCCCGCTCCCGTTTCATGATAATTCGCCATGACAATCCGGCCGCGCCCAAGGTAATGCCCATGACAATGACCATTGTCAAGACAGCCAGCAGAGCAAACCCTTTGTTATTCAGCACTTTTTTCATATTTACCCGGTTTCGGCGCACAACGCCGCTTATAATCGCCCCCAAAACACATCTTTTCTGTCCAGGAATTTTGCATCGGCACGATAACACGTTACACTAGAGTATCAAATGGTACTGTTTTTTCAATCCGGACGTACCATTTCGCGCAGGCCCTGCAGGTCAGCTTTTGTGGAACAATTCGTCTCTTGGCCGAACACCCCAGGTAAGATATACTTTAGCAACAACATCAAGACCAACCACAAACCCGTGAGATATCCATTCGATATCTCTTTCCTAGCAATACAGGAATCAGCCATGACTCGATACATACTTTCTGCCCCGTCATTCTCCATTGCTCAACCGGAAAAAGGACCTGGTGGCCCACTGTCTCTTGCTCCGGGCAACGGCCCGCGCATCTTCTCCTTCAACCTGATCGCCAAGCTTTTCCGCACCACGGGACGCTTGCTCACCCTATCCTATGCAGTGTCACTTTTCCTGCTGCTGCCGATAGACCACAGCCAGGCGCAAACGGACCTGCCGGGCAACCAGTTTCCCGGCGCAAGAACCGCAAGTTTTGATCGCAAGGAAAGTGTGCTGGATCGCGTTCGAGCCTTTTCCGGAAAAAAAACCCAAGCAGCGTTGGAAGGCCTGTTCACACGTTGGGACCCGGTCTTCAGTCAGAACCCGGCCGTACTTTTATCGGATGGAACGACCGTGGCCACCATTACCCTGCGCGTACAGGGCCGTGCCGATGATCCCCCGATTTTTTCCGTCACTGGCGGACATTTCGTCTCGGCAAAGAGGACCGATACCGGCATCTGGATACTGGAAATCCTGCCAAACCGCGGCAGTCTCTCGACTTCGCTGACAGTGGCATTTTCCGGACAGATGACCGAATATCCGCTCACCGTCGCCCCGCCCTTGGACCTCTTTGATCCTCGAGCTGCCGACACCGCGGTGATCGAGTATGTTACGACAGCCAACCGCCTGGCTGCCCCGGTTGCGGCTCCGGAACGGAAATAATGGAGCAACAACTTCCACACCTAATTCCCAAGCTGAAAGATCGTGAGATATCAATGGGTTACCAGAACAAAGACATCGGAACTATTCTCATCGAGCAAGGCTCACTGGCTGCCGAATATCTGCCTCTCATACTGGAAAGACTCGCCCTGGAGGATCAACGTTTCGGTAAAATCTGCATCCTTGAAGGCCTGATCAGTGAAGAGAATCTTGCGCAGGCGCTGGCGAAGCAATTCGGCCTCGAATACGCCGATCTGAGTCAGTATAAAATTGACGAAGAGCTGCTTGCGTTACTACCGGCCGATTTCATTCACCGGTTCCGCTTCGTGCCGCTGGAGATGGACTCCGAGTCCCTGGTTGTAGCCACGTCCGACCCCACCGACGTACTCAAACTGGACGAACTGGAACTCCTGGTTGATCGCCGTATCAAGGTCCGCGTGGCAACCGAATCAGCAATAGCGGATTTTTTCAAAGCCGGCACGGCGACCAGCAGGGTCTTGCGGGAAGTTTCGGAAGACTTCATGCTGCAGCTGGTTAAAGAAAACGATCACGGCGAGGAAATCCTGACGGTGGAGGGCATTTCCGAGGATACCAGCCCCATCATCAAACTTCTCAACACCACGATTCTGGATGCCCTTAACCGCCGTGCCAGCGATATTCATATCGAAACCAGCCAGGAAGGCGTGGTCATCAAATACCGTATCGATGGCGTGCTTTACAAAGCCAGCGATCCGATGGGCATCCAGTTTCAGGCCCCGATCATCTCGCGTCTCAAGGTCATGAGCGAACTGGATATCTCCGAACGCCGCGTCCCCCAGGACGGCCGTTTTAAAATTCGCTTGGGCGAAAAGTCGATCGATTTCCGTATCTCCATCATGCCCAGCGTTATGGGCGAGGATGCGGTAATCAGGATCCTCGATAAAGAAGCGATCGCCAGCAATCTGAAAGGCTTGACCCTTGAAAGTCTCGGCATCAGCGACCGGGAAATAGTCCGGTTTCGCAAGAAGATTCACGAACCGTACGGCATGATTCTCGTGACCGGGCCCACCGGCAGCGGTAAATCGACAACACTCTATGCCGCCTTGACCGAAATTCACACCGGAGAGGAAAAAATCATCACCATCGAGGACCCGGTTGAATACATGCTGCGCGGTATTCTTCAGATCCCGGTGAATGAAAAGAAAGGCCTGACCTTTGCCCGGGGATTGCGCTCAATCCTGCGTCACGACCCGGACAAAATCATGGTCGGGGAAATCCGTGACTCAGAAACCGCCCAGATCGCCGTCCAGTCGGCATTGACGGGGCACCTGGTTTTTACCACCGTTCACGCCAATAATGTCTTTGACGTGATCGGCCGTTTTTTCCACATGAACATCGACCCCTACAATTTCGTTTCCAGCCTGAACTGTGTCATGGCGCAACGGCTGGTACGACGGCTCTGTCCACAGTGCCGGATTTCGACCCGCTATCCGGACGCGGTTCTCCTTGATTCCGGCATTGCTCCCGAGCGCGCGCGGGAGCGGACCCTTTTTGAAGCGCACGGCTGTGAAGCCTGCAACGGCACCGGCTACCACGGCAGGACGGCCATCGTCGAGCTTCTCGATATGACGGACGAAATTCGCGATCTCATGATCAGAAAATCGTCCACAACCGAGCTCAAACAATTGGCCCGTGAATCTGGTGTGGTATTTCTGCGGGAATCGGCAATAGAAAAACTTCTGAACGGAGAAACAACTCTCAGGGAGATCAACCGGGTGACTTTCGTGGAATAAAAGTACAGCGATTAGCTATTCGCCAATCGCTCCTGCTTCACCACTCGTTATAGGGCACGCCATTGCTGCCGACCAGGTCGGACCCGCTATGGACATCATAGACGTTGCCCGGTTCCTTCACCGGGGCGGTTACCGGCTGGGTGCCGGAATCTAACGGGATGGTGTTCCCCTCGGGAGGCGCGACCGTTATCCAGGTATCAGATTTTTTGGTAAAAGGATCGATCGGCAGCCCCCGCAGGTATCCTCTGGCAACGAGTTCGTTCAGTTCATCCGGATACTTGCCCTGGTCGGCATAATACTCGTCGATGGTCTTGCGGAAATTATTCAGGCTGTCACTCAGTGCGGCCTCTTTCGCCCGGATTATCCAGCGTTGATAATTCGGCACGGCAATCGATGACAGAATGCCGATAATTGACAGCACAATCATCAACTCGATTAAGGTAAAGCCCCGAGATCCCCGCACCATCAACCCACTCCGCACGTTATCACCATTCCTCGTATTTTGTACCGTCAAGCCCCGTTCCTTCACTGAGTGAATATACATCATAAACATCTTCCCCGCCCCAGGAGTTGCTATCAGGCTGATCACTGTAGGACCGCATTCCCCATTCGGGTTCTTCGCCCGGTTCCGGCGGGTTCATCGGGTCAATGGGCACCTTGCGCAGAAACTTCTTCTTAAACGCATAGAGACCGCCAAAATCATACCCCTCGACCAACTGATTCAATGTCTCGGGATAACCGGATTTGTTCTCCGTGACGGGAATTTTCTTATCATTTACTGCCTTGTCGTAGCTCTTCTTGAAATCATCGAGAGCGGTCCGGATAATGCGCAGGTTGCTCCGCAATTCAATTTCCCGGGTTCTCTTTGCGGTCATGCGCGTCAACGGCACGATGCCCGCAACCAGAATGGTCAGGATACTGATTGCCACGATCAACTCAAGGAGGGTAACGCCCTTTCGTTTCCAAAGAAAATTCATCATGTTTTACTGAATATTCAAGGAGGCTGCCACCGGAATTACCGGGACATTAGCTCCTGTATCCGATTTGAACGCAACATCCCGGAATCCGAACGCCGCGACCCCTGGCTTTTTGGCACGGAATACAGCGGTTGCCAGAATACCGCTTCCGCCTGCGACGGTAGCTCCATCGGGAAGTGATACATCGACATTAATAGCGCCACTTGGGTCAGTGGAACTGGAGAAATTCGTTTGCAAGCCCTGTTTTTGCAGAAATGTCCCTGGTGATACAGCTTCAGGTTCGACATAATTCGGATCGAAGGTCAAAGAAAATGGCGCCGACATAACAGCGCCGACATTCTCGGCACGAATTTCCAGGGTGAACGTCTCACCCACTTTACTCACTGGCGGGGTCGCAATGATCAGCGAACCACTTTGCAAGGAAGAACCCTGATTCGAAACTGTCCCGGGAGATACCGGGATCGCCACAGGAGCAACAGCCTGAGCCGTAGCGGCGGGGGTTTCCCCAGGTTGACCGGGAAGCGAGGTTGAAGTAGCCTGCGGCGCGAAAGCGGGCGGCGGCGCAGCCGGTTGGGAAACAGCCGGAGGAGCAGCGAATCGCGGTACCGCTGCAGCTTGCCCCGGCTCTTCATCGGAAGCTGGCGGGAACAGGGCCAGGGAGGGGTCATCTTCCTTTCCGGACATGAATGACGTGGCATTGGCCGGAGGTGCTATCAGGCCTCGCATCAGATGGGGTGTGATGGCAAGCACTATTTCGGTCTTTTCCTTGCTATTGCTGTTTCCGGAGATAAACGGCCCGATGACGGGAATGTCTCCCAGCAGGAAGATCTTATTCTGGCTGTCGGTATTGGTCCGGGATATGAGACCGCCAATGACGCTCGTTTCACCATCTTTCAGGCTCAGCACGGTTTCCAGGTTGCGAGTGCCGATGGTGACAACGGTAGTTGTCTTGTCGGCCAGCGTTTCCTTCTGTACGATGGAACTGACTTCCAGACTCAGCTTGATGTCGATCGTGTTGTTGAGCTGAATCAATGGTTCGGCGTTGAGCTTTACCCCCACATCCACATACTGGACATTCACGCTGAAACCGCCGATCGTCCCATTGGTCGTGGTGGTGGTGATCGGCACCCGGGTGCCGACCGTGAACTTGGCCTTTTCCTTGTTTTTCACCCGGATTTTCGGATTGGAGAGGACCTCTCCCTTCGCAAACGTTTTACCGAAATTATAGGTGGCATTCGGCACCGTCACGAATCCGCCGAAGCCGTTCCAGTTGAAGGCATTGATCAGATTGGAAATGCTCGCGTCCGTGGTCGTGGTGCTTCCGGTCGTTTGGGCATTGACCAGCGTGTCGGCCAGCAACTTGCCGCTGCTCAGATTAAAGGCACCGAGATCGACGCCATAACGGCTCAACAGCAGCCCGACATTCTTGGTGTCCTTGTCGTTCAGCTCAATGACTTCAACATCCAGCAGCACCTCCGCATCCGGTACGTCATTGGCATCCAGCAACCGCTCTATCACCGCTACGGTATCACTATTGTCCCGTACGACGATGGAGTTGGTTTCTTCATTGACGTAGACCTTGCGGGCCGGCAACATGCTGCGAATCAGGTTGATGCCCTTTTTCGCGTCCATGTAATTGAGATGGAAGGTGTGCAATTCCATATTCTCGTACTGTTTGACCTTATCGGCCGTCTTGGGAAAGATCAGCACGGTCTTTTCATTGAGGACCGTACTGCCGAGTTTGTGCATGGTGCTCAGCAGATCCAGCACCTGCCGGAAATTCGTCCGATCCAGATTGATGGTAACCGGAGTGTCCTTGACCGCTTCGTCAAAGATGAAATTGATGCCGGAAAGCTGAGTCAGAATCCGGAAAACTCCCTTGAGACCGGCGCCGTTGAATTTGAAGGCAAAGGGTTTCAGCGAGGAGAGCTGCAATTCATACCCGGCCATCCTGGAGTCGAGCTGCCCACGCACCCGGGCCCTGGCCTGTTTGTATTCCGGCTCTTCCGGATCCAGATCAAGAGCTTTCTCGTAGGCAAGTTTCGCGTATTTCGGCTTGTTGTCTTTCTCGAACGCCAGCCCTTCATTATACGCCTCTAGCGCATCCCTTTTCCGCATTGTGGCATCGACCTTCTGCCGGTAGATCTCTTTGCTGGGGTCGAGCACATAGGCGACCTGGAAATCCTTCAAAGCAGCAGGATAGTCACCGGCCCTGAATTCTTCCAGACCCTTCGCATAGCGAATTTCCGCCGCCCGGTCGCGTGCGGTGAGAAAGCGTGCCCGGTATTCTACGACCTCGGGATCAGCACGAAAGGCATCCGCATAACTGAGCATGGCCTCTTCGTACTTGCCCTGGTCTTCCAGACCCTGCCCGGCGTTGAAGGACCGCCCCGCGGCACAGCCGATCAGGGTGGCGGTGACACAACCTGCTAAGAGCAGATACATAAGTGAACGCATTCGTCGACTCCTCGGATGCCGGTTCCCTGAGAGGACCGGGTTCGACTGTTACCGCATAACTCTCAGCGGCTCGTTTTCTATCAAAGGGATTATTATCTCCTCACCGGTACCGGTTACTTTCAGAATAATGACCTGATCGGTAATGGACGTCGCGACATAGCGGCCGGCAAAGGTAGTTCCCTCCTTGACCGGGGTTATTTCCTGGCCCTTAGCCAGAAATACGATTTTTTTCCCATCTTTTTTCAGAAAGCCGTGCAGCTTGAAGGCCGCCAGCTCAGTCTGCACCCCGGTCGGCACGGGAAGAGGCTTGACCGGCTGCGGCGGACCCGCCAGGCGAGCCCTGCGCGCCGCCTCCGCGGCGGCCGCCGCCGCTGCTGCCGCGGCTTGCCGCTCCAGCATCGTTTCCCGGTCGACAAACAGCGGGCTGAAGATATCCCGCTGGTAGCCGGCGAATTCCGGGCGGTTTTCCAGAAGATCGAGCCGCAGGACGCGGCTGTCCATTGGTTTCACGCCTGGCCCGGCCGCTTTCAAGCGCTCCCGGGTGGCAACCGCCCGGGACCCCGGCGAATATTTTAGCTTGGCCACGGTTTTTTGCCGCGGAAAGGAATAATAGCTCCAGAGTGAGGTGGCAATCAGTATTGGCACCAGAATCATCAGTAACAGACGCTGCCTGTTCATGCGCCGTCCCTCAGATAGGTCGTCAACTTGAGATCCATGGAGACCTTTTCCACGTAGGGATCCTCGCTTTTCAGCATCACGGAATCAATAACCACGAGCTCTTTCCTGGTCTGCATTTTGTAGAGATAACAGCGAATATCCGCGTATCGCCCGCTCACCGAGAGTGAAACATGGTAGACCAGCATCTTCTTTTGACTGAGATATTCCGGTTTATAGGTAAGTGCGTCACTGGAAACATGGCATTCCGCGGCATCAGCCATGATATCCGCCAGGAGTGGGGCAAATTGCCGTTTGAGCGGAATCATCCCCTGCAATTTTTCCATATCGGCCTTACCTTTTCGATACAGGGTGTTTGCATCCCCGCGTTCCAGCGCAGCGAGGCCTTGACGTTGCTCCGTCACGAGCTCTTTCTTCTGCTTGAGCAGCGGCTGCTGGAAGAACAGTAGAACAACGATAGCGCTGATGTTGAGGAGCAGCAACAACACGATCACCAGCAGCCAAGGCTTTTTTCGTTCATATAATGCCTTTAGAGACGGTCTCATTGCTCTCTCACCCGGCAGGAAAGGGAAAACCTGACACCCTTGGCCTGCTCCCATAATTCTTCTTTTTCATGAGACAGCAGGAGAACGTCATAAAAATTTTCCGAGTCCTCCAGCAGTGTCAAATACTCTTCGATCGCCTTGAAATTGCGTGCCCAACCTTCGAGAGACAGGCTGCCTTTTTCCTTGTTTGGCGAGAGGAGGGTGAGCGAGATGCCATTCGGCGTAGCTGCTTCCAGCTTTTCCAGGAAACCAAGCCAGCCGTATGTCTTGCGTTTGATGATCTCGTTGTAAAAAGTTATGTCCGCCACTATCAGGTTTTGCTCTTTTTCGGGAATCTTCGGTAGAGGCCGTGTCAACTGTTTCTTCATCTCGCTGGTTTCCGCGTCGAGACGCCGCAGCTTTCCAAAATTCCAGGAAAACAGCAGTATATTCGCCGCCAGCAGGAACGCCAACACAACGACCGCGACCAGACAGGCGCGGTCGATCCGCCGCTGATCAAGAATTGTTCTGGTTGCCAGATTAATGGTAAATCGCATCACAGAGCCCGTAAAGCCGTTCCGATGGCCGAGATAAAGGGAAATAACGGATCAGGGACGGAAAAATCCTTTCCCCGGATTTCGAGAGCAGATTTTGGATCGAGGAGAACCGCTTCAATACCAATCGCATCTCGCGCGATCCCGCAAAAATCGCTAGCCAACCGCGGCGGTGCGAGGCAGAATACGTTCTTGATCTCTCCTTCCGGAGATTTCGACTTGTACGACAGGAACGAACGCCTGATTTCCTGATGAACGGAATTGAACTCCGCGTCATCTCCGGCCAGTTCCCTGAACCGGATGAATTCCAACTTTCCTCCGGCAATGAACATGATCCCCAGATAAGAATCGAAATGAGTCAGAAAGGCGTAAGATTCAGACTTTGCCAGCCGTCGTTCGAATACCCGGTTGAGATTGAAACAGTTGAGATCAATCCCTGCCGGAATAAGACCAGCGGCGGCGAGCAGTTCCTCATATTGGGCGATGACCGGCCGGTACGCCACCACCACCAGCACCACGCTGTCGCCGTTTTCCCGCGTACCAACCTGCTGAAAATCAAGATGCGCCTCAGCCGCATCAAAGGGAAGTTTTTTCTTCAGTTTCCAACGCAGGATTTCGAGCCCTTCCGAACGGTTTTTAAAGCGCTCTTCCATATCGAACATCATAACACGTCCGCTGGCATCCGGCAGGGAAACGGAAACATATTTTCCCCGGCAGAAAAGGGAATTGCGCGCCTCCTGCAGAGCGATGACGAATCCCTGCGGGTTCAGAACATTCAGGTCCCGCAGCGAAGGGCGCAAGGTGCCGGGCGACAGGGGCCGGCTGGAAACCGACTCCAGAAGAGGCGCTGACGGCGAACCGCCCACCCGTGCAAAGGCCACGGCCGACGATGAAACTGAAACTCCGAGCGATTTCCTTGAAAACATTGTCCAGGTATCCTCTGCTAGCCGACCGTTCCGGCAATTTTGAAGATCGGCAGGTACATGGCGATAATTATCACCCCGATGACCAGACCCATCACGATCATGATAATTGGTTCGAAAGCGGAGGTAAGAAGGTGGAGCCGTTCCTCCAGAGTCTCTTCAAGGTACTCTGAAATGCCAACCAGCATCTCTTCAAGAGCTCCGGTGGATTCCCCGACCAGCAGCATGCGAATGGCAAGGGGCGGCATGATGCCGGTCTTTTCGAAGGCGGCCGAAATACGCCCCCCTTCTTCAATGGATTTGATGCCTCCCGCAAGGCGTTTTTCCATATAGGTATTGTTCAGCGTTCCCATTGACATGTGCAATGCTTCAACGATCGGAATGCCTCCGCCCAGAAGGTTGGCAAGGGTGCGAACAAAATTCGTCAGGGAGTAATCCATGATAACCGCGCCAATATACGGTATTTTAAGCTTGAAGCGGTCAACCAGATAACGTCCCGTCTCGCCGGAAGCCCAGAAGCGGAAGGCAATGATGAGCGGAATTGCCGCAAGGATGCCGACCAGAGACCAGCTCCTGACAAGGGATGCAAACGATATCATCATCCGGGTGAGCAACGGCAATTGCGACCCGGACTCGGAAAAGACAGTACTGAGAATCGGAATGACATAGAACAGGAGCAGGCTGATGGCGAAAATGGATACGACAACAAGAATCGCGGGGTAGAGCAAGGCAGAAATAATTTTTTTGCGCACGCTCTCCATTTTCCGGAGATAACCGATATACCGTTGGATGGTAACGGGAAGGTCCCCGGTTCTTTCTCCCGCCCGTATGGATGCGGTATACAGTGGCGGAAAGACCTGACGATGTCTTTCCAGGGCAGCTGAGAGAGCGGCTCCGCCTTTTACATCTTCCCGCACCTGTTTCAAGGCCGCGCTGAGCGGACCACTTTCATACTGCCCGAGAACCGTGTCAATCACCTGAATAATCGGTAACCCGGCCCTGATCAACACCAGCATTTCCTGATTGAAGAGCAGCAGGTCTCGACTTTTTACCTTGCCGCGGCCGAAGCCTCTCCTGAGAAAACCCCGTACCGGCCGCTTGCGCAGTTCGAAAATGTGGTATCCTTGCTCTTCCAGCTCTCTGCGCAAATCGGCCGGCTCTGTCGCTTCGTACTCCCTGGTGAGAATCTTCCCGTCAGGCGCTCCTAGTTTTAAGACGTACATTGCCATAGAAGACTCTTTGCCGTATGGAGGAATCAGGCAGGCATCGGATCCCGCGGAGGGTTCAGATACGGCCGACCGAAAACGGTAGCGACAGGTAAGAATAGACTGCCATCGAGAAATATGCCAGAAGGCAATTAGCTAAAACAACAAAATTGTACTGCCGCTATTCAGACCAGATGCAAAGAGCGGCAGGGTATCAGTCCCCCCGGTAAACGCGCAGGTTCGGCTCTTTATTTTTTCTCCATCTTCATCCGCATCATTTTCCGCTTTTCACGGAGCATCTTGGTATCCTGAAACATATCATCATAGGCCGCTTTCATGGCCTGATCGAACGTTACCAGGGTTCCGCCGTTTTCCTTGATGAATTTTTTCGCATCATCTTCTTTCGCAAAAGCCCACTTGGGCTGCCTTGTCATGACACCCTGCTTTGCGCCACCCATCACCCAGAAGGCTTTTTCGGCATCGATGAGTTCCCGGGAGTTATAATCCCCTACCTTGATGGATTTCGGGGCCCGGTCCAGGTTATTTGCCAGATCGACAGCAGCACAGTGAATACTGCACAACCCCATGACGGTACCGTCGTCATATTCGATAAGGACTCTGCTGAAGGCGAACTTTTCCCGGTTCATTCCGCAATATTTGCACTCAGCATAGGTCTTGACGTCATTGCCGGCCGCAGGGGCCGCCACCGCCGCTGGCGCGGCCGGCATGCCGCAACATGGTTTATGTTGCGCGCCGATGGCAGAAAAGGCTACACCCAGGAGAAGCACCAAGCCTGAAAAACCGGACAAAATCTTTTTCATTATAAAATCTCCTTCTGTTGTTTTTCAAATCCCCCATAAGGGGGATTGTTTTTTAAGGGTAAACGGGGCAAGGGGAATTGTCAACACGCGCTCCGCTGCATTTCCGGCAATAGTTCCGGTAAATTCCGGCGGCGTTTACCTGGATTTCGGCTGTTAGCCGAACAGCTGATTGGAAAATGTCGCAATTCCAGCGATAAAGCGACCTCAACCGTTATGACGATTCCTGTGACAACGCGCCGGCGAGACAACTCGCATCTTTCCGCCATCGATAGATCCGCAACGGTTCAGCGCAGTTTGAACTGGACCGGAATGACAATTTCGGCCTTGACCGGCGGACGGGGAAATGGAGAGGCCCTTCTGATCGTCTCCAGCGCGCTTCTATCCAACAGCGGAATACCGCTGCTCTCCACCAAATGAATGTTGCCGGCAGAGCCGTTTTCCATAATGACAAACGACACCACCACCTTGCCGCCCCAGCCCATCTTTTGCGCCATTGCGGGATAGACCAGATGTTTCCTCACCAGGTCGCCTATGTACCTGAAATGTTCGGCCAGGTAACGCTGACTTTCATTTCCGGCCGAAGCCTGCTTGTTGCCAGCCGAGGACACCGCTGGTGACGGGTGGGTGTCTCCACGGGCAACCCGTTCCGTGCCGCCGGTCGACACTCCGGGAGCCTTGCCGGCATCCGGCACGATTTTCTGGTCGACCGGCAGGGCTGGCGGCAGACGCGGTTCAGCGGCAGGAACCACTGGCTGTTTCACCTTTGCTGCCGGCTCCCGCTTCAGCGCCTGCTTCCGATCCTCAGGTACCGAAACGCGGGCTGCGGCACGAGGCGACTCCCGCTTCGCCGGCTGTCGTGCAACCGTTGCCGGAAAATCGGCCAGCGTGAGGTCGATAACAACCGGACGGATGTTCTTGGGCGGCAGGGTGGCAAACAACGCCAGAAACCCCAGCACAGCCAGATGCAACCCGAGGGAAAGACCAAGCCACTTTGTCAAATCACGCCTGGCCCGCCTCCCCGGCAAAGCGGCCGGATCAGACAGGGACGTAGGCGCGCAGGCCGACCAACAGTGCCCGCCCCTGACCAGCGGAGATCCCGCGCCCTGCTGATTATTTCCGGTCGTGAGCCAATCCATCCGTTTCGCCCCTTCTCATCCGTTGAAAAAGTGCCAGAGCCACCAGAATTATACCCATGCCGAAACAGCGGAAGCAGGCGGAGCACTCTCCCGTTGCACAGGGACCGGCCGCCGATACCAGGGTTGCCATACCACCGCAGGTACCGACAACACCATAGGCAATCGATTTACTTCGCTTTGCCATATCGTATCGCTCCTTCCGGGCATACTTTCTCGCACTTGCGGCAGGGAAAGCAAGATAATTGGTCGACTTTTGCCGTCGATTCCAGGCTGATTGCCCAGGTCGGGCAGACCTCACGGCAGGAGCCGCATGCCGTGCAGCGCTCGGCCGTAACCCTCACCCGTCGGCCGATCCCCTGTCCGAACCTTGCTGAGAGCGCATCCAGCGCTCCTATCGGGCAGAGAAAATTGCAGTAGGCCCTGCCTCCGCGCGCCAGAACGGCCAACAGGAGAAACAACACAAGGTTAATGATACCGTAAAACCGGAGAAAATAATCCAGGTCAGCCGAGACAAATGCCGCGCCGAAGAGGCTGGGAACCGCGGCGAAATTGCAGTAGCTGCAGCAAAGGCTGCCGAGCCCCAGCAAGGGTGCGGCACAATAGACCAGGAGATATCCGTAGCGCACCGGCGCGGCGGGTATGGAAGAATAATCGAGCTTCATTTTTGCCGGCGTCAATTTGCTCCCCAGCTCTCCCGCACCGCCGATGGGACAAAAATGACTGCACCAGTAGCGTCCGAAAAAGAAGGTGCTGACGAGCACTCCGGCAACCAATGCCACCCCCAGGTAGCTGCGCATGATACCACCGGCGATTTCACCCAGGCCGGCTCCCTGGCGCACGGCAAAAAACATCCGCGGGCACCAGGTGCCGCAGAAGTCGATGTCACTGGAGGAAGCCTGAAAGATCACCGCCAGGGGCGGCAGAAACAGCACCAGTGACAGAACCATGATCAGGGTTCTGCCCCGCGAAAGGACTGCTTTGTTCTTTTCCTCAACGGCCATGGCTGGCACCTCCCGATGCGACGAATCTGAGCGGAATGCCGAGAAGCCGGTCGTTCGTCGCGGTATCGTAGAAGGCCAGCGCCGGCCCTGCGCTTCTGTTTTTCCCTGCCGGCAGGCCGCTCCCTGCCGGGTGTTGCGGACAGTCAGTCAAGGCGTCCGCCCCTGCGGGAACAGACGCGCCGATCTGACTGGAGATGCTTTCAAGTTTGTCATTCCGCGTGATCCTGACCCAGAGTGCGATCCGGTCCTTCGGTCGAAGGTCGTAATAGGTGTCACCACGAAATTCGGGCCGGTGATGTAAACCGAGGTTGACCGCCGGTTCGGCATTATGGAACGTAGCCGAAAGTCCCCGCCCGCCCTCGAGGACCACCCGTGCATTGCCGCGGAACGGAGGAACGACGCCGGCGGTGGCAATCAGCACATGGGAGTCACGCTCCTTGTCGAGCACAGCCGGGTGGCGTGCCGTGCCACCACCGATCTTCAGCATTCCGATGGCATGGGCGGAATCATGGAAGCGATAATGCGCGGCAACGGCACTGATGACGACAGACAGACTAAAGAGGGCAATAGTCGAAAATTTCATGATCATCACCTCAGAATGTGTAGGTAATCTTGCCGAAGAAGTTGATCGGTGCGCCGGGTCGATAGCGTGTGGTCGCAGTATCTTTCGTGACTTCTATGGCATACTTCTGGTCGATGATATTGTTGACATCGAAGGTGATGTCCCAGTTACCGCGCTCATAGCCGACCATCAGGTTGGTCAGGAAGTCATAGCCGTGATACAGCTCGGAATTGGCGTTGTCCACGTAGTACTTGCCCCAACTGTACGTCTCGAGCTTGGCCTTGAAGCCGCACGGATGCTTGTAGTAGCCGTACATGCTGTACTGGTGCCGGGGAATATAGGGGAGATAATTGCCGTCACGGTTATGGAGCGTGCCGTTTATCGGCTCCTGGAAAGTGTCGAAGTGGAAGTCGCTGAAGGTATAGGCACCGCCCAGATAGAGACCGGGCAGCACCTGGGCTTTGGCGGAAAGTTCTATGCCCTTTTTAGTAGTGGAACCGGCATTGCTGTAGGAGGATTCGCCACCTGGCAGATAGGTCTGCACGACCTCATCGGAAACGTCCATGTAAAACAGGGACAGGTCGATGCTGTGTCCGCCCTCGAAACGGGCCCGGGCGCCGGTTTCATAGTTGATTGTCGTAGAGGGATCGAGCCCCTGGCTGGTGCTCAACTCCGAAGACTGGGGGGTCTGGAAACCGGTTGAAATGGTGCCGTAGACGCTGTAAATGTCATTGATCTTGTATACCGCACCGACACGGGGGCTAACGTAATTATAGGTTTTGTCGACGAAAATCGACTCCCGGTCGGCAGAGTAGTTGCCCGTGGCGTAATTGTAGTCCTGGTATACCTCGGATGCCAGATCAAACTGCCCCTGGTCGAAGCGGACCCCGATACCGACGATGCAGGAATCATTGGGCCGCAGGGCCTAC
>JAJZQA010000215.1 GCA_021810985.1 Deltaproteobacteria bacterium | reverse complement strand
TCTATCTGCAGCTCGGCGAGGGCTTTTTTCACTACCGCCTCTTTGTAGCCGAGGTTGATCAGGGCCGAGGCGACATCTTCCTCGATGCCCGCCGCGGGAGCGAACGATTCGCCACCAGCGGCGCTGCCGGCAAACTCCAACTTTGCCACCTTGTCCTTCAGTTCCAGCACCAGGCGTTCCGCGGTTTTCTTGCCGATCCCCGGCACCGCGGAGAGCCGCGCCAGGTCGCCGCGGGTGATGGCGGCAGCCAGGTCGCTCACCTGGATATTGGAAAGAATGTCCTTGCCCAGCTTCGGGCCGATGCCGGACACGGAAATGAGCAATTGAAAAAAGAGCTTTTCGTCCGCCGTCCGGAAACCGTAAAGACTGATCGCGTCCTCTTTCACATGGGTATAGATGTTAAGCGAAATCTCGGCCCCGCCGTCGGGAAGCTCGTAATAGGTAGAAAAGGGTATCTGGACCCGGTAGCCGACACCGTTGACGTCAAGAATAATGTACTCGGGTGATTTATGGGCGATTTTTCCGGTAAGTAGGGCAATCATCCCGTGCTCCTCCGCAGGGTGTTCAGTCTATGGGAATGGGCGTGGCAAACCGCCACGGCCAGGGCATCCGAGGCATCTTCCTGGGCGACTTCGGGCAGATTGAGGAGCACCTTGAGCATCTGCTGCACCTGGACCTTGGCCGATTTGCCGTGGCCGACCACCGCCTGTTTCACCTGGAGAGCGGTATATTCAAAGACCGGCAGACCGGCGTTGACCCCGGCGACGATCGCCGCCCCCCTGGCCTGGCCGAGCTTCAGGGCACTCTGGACGTTCTTGGCGAAGAAGATGTTTTCCACGGCCATCACTTCCGGCCGGTAGCGTTCGATCACCTCGGTAAGCCCACGGTAGATCCGCTGCAGACGCAGGGGGAAATCCTTGGCCGCGTCGGTGAAGATGGCGCCGTTGTCCACATGGATCAGGCGATTGCCCTCTTTGACAATGATGCCGTAGCCGGTGATCCGCGAACCGGGGTCGATGCCGAGAATTTTCATGTACTAAGACCTGCTCCAGTATATGGGCCCTGTAACCATTCAACCAGGGCAGGCACAGGGGCCTGCCCCTACGGAAGGAAACGGAACAAAAACTCGAAGGGCGGGCCATCTGCCCGCCCTCCGAAGCCGTTACATCATCTTTTCCATCTCTTCATCCGAAATGTCGAAGTTCGCGTAGACGTTCTGGACGTCGTCGTTGTCTTCCAGCCGGTCCATCAGCTTCAGCATGCTCTCAGCCTGCTTGCCGTCCAGTTTGACCATGGTCTGGGGGATCATGGTCACCTCGGCGGATTCGTGCTTGAAGCCGGCCTTTTCCAGCGACTCACGCACCTCGATGAAGGCGGAGGGATCGGTCACCACCTCAATCTGCCCTTCCTCGTCGGTCACATCATCGGCGCCTGCCTCCAGAGCGGCCTCGAACAGGGCGTCAAAGTCGGTACTCTTGGGATAGACAATCAGCCCCTTTTTATCGAATAGCCAGGCAACACAGCCCGCCTCGCCCATATTGCCGTTGCACTTGGAGAAAATGCTCCGCACATCGGACACGGTCCGGTTGCGGTTGTCGGTCATAACTTCCACCAGGACGGCAACCCCACCAGGACCGTAGCCCTCATAGGTCGTCTCCTCGTAGTTTACCCCCTCCAGCCCGCCGGAACCCTTCTTGATCGCCCGCTCGATGTTGTCCTTCGGCATGTTTTCGCTTTTCGCCTTGTCAATGGCGGTGCGCAGCCGCGGATTCGCATCGGGATCGCCGCCGCCCATTTTAGCGGCAACGGTTAGTTCCTTGATGATCTTGGTGAATATCTTTCCACGCTTGGCATCAGCGGCGCCCTTTTTGTGCTTTATGGTACTCCATTTATTATGACCTGACATGTCCCCGAATTTCCTTTCATCGCATACTGTTTGTGACCCTGTTCCGATTTCAAATCAGAGCTGATATCAAGGCGGCGAGGAAGAAGGCGTCGAAGGCGTACAAACAGTACCTTGAAGAGTCTTCTTCTCAAGCCAGCGAGGATAGCGCTTTGATTTGGAATTGGAATTACAAACTTCGGAATAGTAGCATGGGCAAAAGCGGCTTGTAAAGGAGGAAAATGGCCAGGAAACAAGCAAGAGCAGTGCCTGTGCAAAGCGCCGGATGCCAAGCTTTTCTTGCCTTGCGGCCGTCAATCATGGTAAAAAATGACGACCCTCCAAAGCATACAAGCCGTGACCACCCGCTTCAGGAAAACAAGGAGACAGTACCATGCCGATCGCCAGGAAAATCGCCGCCTTCATTGAAAATGCTTCATGGATACGCAAGATGTTCGAAGAGGGGGAAAGGCTCCGCGGCATTCACGGCGCTGACAACGTCTTCGACTTCACCCTGGGCAATCCCACGGTCGAACCGCCGGCCGAATTCGAGGAGGAATTCCGGAAGCTGGCGACACAACCGATTCCCGGCATGCACCGCTACATGAACAATGCCGGCTACGAGGAAACCAGACAGGCGGTCGCGGAAGTTTTGGCCGAGAAGTCCGGTCTGGAGGTGAAAGGTTCCCAGGTCATCATGACCTGCGGTGCCGGCGGAGCCCTGAACGTGGCCCTGAAAACCATCCTCAACCCGGGCGATGAAGTTATCATTCTCACGCCCTTTTTCGTGGAATATAAATTCTACATCGATAATCATGGCGGCGTTCCGGTTGAGGCCTGGACTGACAAGGAAACCTTTCAACTCAACCTGACCGCAATCGAAAACGCCATCACCCCAAAGACCAGGGCTCTGATCATCTGTTCGCCCAACAACCCTACCGGTGTCATTTACCCAGGAGAGGATCTGCAAAAACTGGGGGAACTGCTCACACGCAAAGAGCAGGAACATGCCCGCCAAATCGTGCTCATTTCCGATGAACCATACGCACGTATCTGCTACGACGGCAAAGAAGTGCCCAGCATCTTCCGTTTCGTGAAGAACTCGGTCATTGCCACCTCGCACAGCAAGGATCTGGCGTTACCCGGCGAGCGGATCGGCTACCTGGCGGCAAACCCGCTCATGAATGATGTAGCCACCTTCATGCAAGGGGCGACCTTCGCCAACCGGGTGCTCGGCTTCGTCAATGCACCGGCCCTCATGCAGCGGCTGGTGACCAAACTGCAACGCGTTTCAGTGAATATCGACGAATACCGGGAAAAACGCGACCTTCTCTACGACAACCTGACCGCCATGGGCTTCAGCATGGTTAAACCGGACGGCGCCTTCTACCTCTTCCCGAAATCGCCCCTGCCGGACGATGTAAAGTTCGTCAAGCTCGCCCTGGAGCAGCAGATCCTGCTGGTACCGGGAGCCGGCTTCGGCGCACCGGGCTACTTCCGCATCGCCTATTGCGTTGACAAGAAGATGATCGAGCGGAGCTTACCTGCCTGGAAGAAGCTGGCGCAAGAGGTGGGGATATAAGAACAGAGGCGGGCTAAAGGGAAAAGGTAGGTTTTTGGTTAATTTTCATCCGATAACTCCGGGAAGATCTCAAAAAGGACGGGGCGGGGTTTTCACGGAGTCTCTCGTGCGGACCGGCTGCAGGGTCGAGGGAACGCGCCTGTTTTCGGGGCAATACCTCGTATATGGGTGTAGTCCTGCGTCCGATTGCGAGGGATTTCGGGGAAGTTCCGCTCCGGCCCCAACCGGTACTTTCCGGATGGGCACAGGTTAACTTAACGTCTGAATCCCAACACCAAGTACTTTCTTCATTCCACATTTTTGCGCGGCAGCGAAAAAGAAATCGTCGCCCCCTCGCCTTTCACCCCTTCCGCACAGACCTTTCCGCCATGGCGGGTTACGATTCGCAAATCATCACCGGGATGGTATCCATCATTGCCTGAAGAAGCTCCTTCTGCTGTTGCTGCTCATGCGTTTTCTGCATTCTGTCGCTAATGTCCCAGGACACGCCGGCCATCCGGACAGGAGACCCCTGCTCATCCCGATAGACCCGGCCTTTGGCATGAAGGTGGTGAATGGTGCCATCCGGCCAAACCACCTGATACTTGCTTTCATAGTCGGAGCCGGCAGCCAGAATATCTTTCAGTTCCCGCCGGACCCGCTCCCGGTCAAAGGGGTGAACCAGCGTCACATAATCTTCGACACGACAGGAATAATCACCCGGTTGCCTGCCGAGCAACGCATACATGAAATCATCGCAAAGGTAACTGTCATCCGTCTAACTCCAATCCCAGGCGCCCATAGCGGACGATTTCATGGCGAAGAGCAGCCGTTCGCGGCTCATCTCCAGTGCTTCGTCCCGCTCGAGTGATTCCAGCGCAGGGGATAGATTTGAAGCAAGCTCATCGAGCAGCGAGACAATCTCGTCATCGAAAAAATCCGGCTCCGGGGCATAGACAGTAAGAGCGCCGGCACATTTTTCAGCGATAAAGAGCGGGAAAGCGGCGGAAGAGAGGTAGCCGCGGGCCAGCGCTTTTTCTCGCCACGGCTTCATGATCGAAGCAGCAGCGATATCCCGGCAGATGAAGTGCCGTTTTTCGCGAATCGCCCTGCCGGTCGGCCCCTGACCGAACGGGGAAATCATGTTCATGATCTCGGTGATGGAATCGTGAATTTTCCGGTCTAGCATTCCCCCTACGAAAATCCCGACCTGAGACTCATCGAAAGATCAACGAAAGAACTGGTGGAACTGGCTGACGCAAAAGGCTGGGAAATGGTGGTCGTCCCGCACCCCGGTTACGGCGGAGGCGGACTTTCCTGGAAGGAAGTAAAACCGGTTCTCGAAAAATGTTTCGACGACCGGTTTCTGGTGATAACGCAGCAGGGGCGCGTGATCCGCGCCCCTGCTCCTTAACAGCCATGTCCAGGGAATAACCTTAGATCGGAA
>JAJZQA010000214.1 GCA_021810985.1 Deltaproteobacteria bacterium | reverse complement strand
GGAGCCTGTCGGGCTTAGGAAATCGAAGCGAAAATTCGGCTGGGCGAGGTCAGATTTAGTCGATTTTGCAGGGTAATAGTTGTTCTGTTACCCAAGAAAGCGGCGAAATATGGACCGTCCAGACGGATTTGCAGCAGATTTGCCCTAAGTCCGACAGGCTCCTGGAAACCGGAAATCCATCTGGCACTTTACTGTCCTGACCGGGGCAGTTGCTTGCAAGCGCGACGCGTGACTCTGATTCCGGTCACGCTGATTACCTGCCGATGACCCTTTTCATCGGCTGATAGAGGAAAAAATGATAAAAAGTATGACCGGGTACGGCAAGGCCGAGTCCTCCCATGACCAGGGAAAAATTACCGTTGAGATGCGGGCGGTAAATCATCGCTACGGTGAGATATCGGTGAAACTTCCCCGAGCGCTCATCTGCTTGGAAAATGAAGTGCGCAAGCTTGTTTCCGGACGTTTCAAGCGGGGTAAAATCGATGTTTTCATTCAGCTGGATACCATAGCCGCCGGAAAACCACCGGTGGTAAACAGTTCCTTGGCACGCGAGTATTATACGGCTTTTTCCGCTTTGAGCGAGGAGCTCGGAATCCGTGAACCAATTACCCTGCCGTTGATTATTTCCCAGAGAGATGTGCTTGCGGTCGCGGAAAATGATCTGGAAGCGGAAGATATGCGTGAGGAACTCCTGGCTGTTGTGGAGAGCGCGGTCGACGCCATGGAAACGATGCGGCTTCGGGAAGGCCGGGAGCTGAGCGAAGATCTCCGGACCCGACGGGAAATCCTGTCACGTTTTATCGACGACATTACCCGGCGGGCGTCGCTGGTGCCTGCCGAGTATGCGGAAAAACTTTCGCAGCGTCTGGCGCAGTTCCAGGTGAAAAACATGCCCGACGAGGCCCGGATTGCCCAGGAAGTGGTACTGATGGCCGACCGTTGTGACATTACCGAGGAGCTGGTGCGCTTTGCCAGTCACCTGGTGCAATTTGATGTCGCGTTGAAATCCCATGAGCCTGTTGGCCGAAAACTGGATTTTCTCCTGCAGGAGCTGGGACGAGAGGTCAATACCATCGGCTCCAAGGCGAATGACAGTGAAATTGCCTCGTGCGTCGTCGAGTTGAAGGCTGAACTGGAAAAAATCCGCGAGCAGGTGCAGAATATCGAATAACCGGACCGGACGATTTTACCGGTCCGAAACAGAAAGATACAAAGGATAGTGCATGAAACAAGAAGGTCTTCTCTATATCGTCTCTGCTCCCTCCGGTGCGGGGAAAACTTCCTTGTGCAATGAGTTAATTGACATTTTTCCGAACTTGCGGCATTCTGTGAGCTATACGACGCGCCTGCCCCGGTCCGGCGAGACGGACGGCGTTGATTATTTTTTTGTTTCCCGCGAACAATTCGAGAGGATGTCCGCAGCCGGGGAATTCGCCGAGTGGGCCGAGGTGCACGGTAATCTTTACGGGACCGCGATCAGGACGCTTGAAGAATATTGCTCGCAAGAGATTCACGTAATTCTCGACATTGATTGCCAGGGCGCACGGCAGATGAAGTCATGCTATCGTGACGCAGTGTATATTTTTATTCTGCCGCCCAGTTTTGCGGAGCTGCGCAGAAGACTTGAGGGCAGAAATACCGATTCGCAGGATGTTATCGAGCGCCGGATGCGTGTGGCGATGGACGAGGTGAAGGAATCTGCCTGGTATGATTACCTGGTTGTCAATGATGACTTCCCCCGGGCGCTCGAAAAATTGAAGTCGATAATCATTGCGGAGCAATGCCGGACGGCGAGGATCGTGAAAACCGTTTCCGACACTTTTACTATCATCTAAATTCAAATAGACGTGTTCCAAGCGTCTTCGCACAGCGAGTGTGAGAGGAGTATATTTCATGGCCAGAGTTACCGTAGAAGATTGTCTGAAAGAGGTTAATAACAGATTTTTACTCGTTATGCTTGCTTCGAAAAGGGTCAAGCAGCTGTATAAGGGCTCAACTCCGCTGATAGAGAATAAGGCTGCAAACAAGAATGTGGTTATTGCACTCCGCGAGGTTGCGTCCGGAAGGTTGCAATTTCAGATGATGACTCGCAAAAGTCGCTAATTCCACTCTTCCCGGGGGGCGGGGCCGGGAGGCGCCGCCCTTCTTCTTGGATCTGCCTTTTTCCCATCAATTAAATTCACCGTAGTAACTTCCGCACCCGGCTCAGCTTCTATGATCAGGCTCAATGACATTCTTGAAAAGATTCTTTCCTACAACCCTGCTGCCGATCTGGATGTTGTCAGGAAAGCCTATGTATTTTCCGCCAAGGTTCACCAGGGACAGGTGCGTTTATCCGGAGAGCCGTACCTGGTCCATCCCATGGAAGTGGCCGCGGTGCTGGCCGATCTCAGGCTTGACGTCCAGACCGTAGCCACCGGACTTCTGCACGATACCCTCGAAGACACCCTCACAACCTTTGAAGAACTGGAGACCATCTTCGGTTCCGAGATAGCGAATCTGGTCGATGGTGTAACCAAGATCAGCAAAATCCACTTCAAAACCAAGGAAGAAAGCCAGGCGGAGAACTTCCGCAAGATGCTTCTCGCCATGGCCAACGATATCCGCGTAATCCTGGTAAAGCTGGCTGACCGCCTGCACAACATGCGGACTTTGCAGTATCAACCGGAAATCAAGCAACGCAGTATCGCGAAAGAAACTCTCGATATTTACGCTCCCATGGCCAACCGCCTGGGGATCTCCTGGATCAAAAGCGAACTGGAGGATCTGTCTTTCCGCTACGTGAACCCGCAACTCTACTATGATCTGGCCTCCAAAGTAGCGATGAAAAAGAAAGAGCGGGAGTCGTTCGTCGAAGAGGTCATGGAGATCATTTCCCAGAAGCTCACCGAACATGGTATCGAGGGCGAGGTGTCCGGGCGGAGCAAGCATCTTTATTCGATCCAGAAAAAGATGGACAGCCGCAAGGTCGACATTGACGAAATCTATGACCTGATCGCGATCCGGGTAATGGTCGAGGATATCAGGTCCTGCTATGCGGTGCTTGGTGTTATTCACTCGACCTGGAAACCGATTCCGGGCCGGTTCAAAGACTACATCGCCATGCCCAAGAGCAACATGTACCAGTCTCTCCATACCACCGTCATCGGACCGATGGGGGAACGGATGGAGATCCAGATCCGGACCGCGGAGATGCACCGGGTCGCCGAGGCCGGCATCGCCGCTCACTGGAAATACAAGGAAGGAAAGGGCTACGACGAGCGGGATGTGAAGCGCTTTGCCTGGCTCCGGCAGTTGCTGGAGTGGCAGCAGGAATTGCAGGATTCGCAGGAATTCATGAATACGGTCAAGGTCGAGCTGTTTCCCGAGGAAGTGTATGTCTTTACTCCGGATGGGGACGTAAAGGGTTTTCCGAAAGGGGCTTCACCGATCGATTTTGCCTACAGTGTTCATACCGATGTCGGCCACCGCTGTGTCGGGGCAAAGGTGAACGGCAAGCTGGTTCCTCTGAAATATGAATTGAAAACCGGCGACATCGTCGAGGTCGTCACGTCTCCGCACCATACGCCAAGCAAGGATTGGCTGAAGCTCGTCAAAAGCACCCGGGCCAGGAACAAGATCCGGGCCTGGATCAAGACCGAGGAGCGGAAAAGGAGTATTGTCCTTGGCCGCGAGGTGTGCGAGAAGGACTTCCGGCGCTACCGGCTGAATTACAATAAACTGCTAAAGAGTGGCGAAATTAAGCGGGTGGCAACGGAGTTCGGCTTTGTCGCGGAAGAGGATCTGATGGCCGCGGTCGGTTACGGAAAGCTTTCCTGTAACCAGATTCTCGGTAAGCTGCTGTCCGAGGAAAAACTGGCGGAAACACGCGAACAGAAGGAAAGCCGGGTTTCAAAGGCGATCGGTAAGCTCAGCAAGAAGTCTTCCAGTGCCATCCAGGTCAATGGGATTGACGACGTGATGGTCCGCTTCGGAAAGTGCTGCAATCCGTTGCCTGGTGATGAGGTGGTCGGCTTTATCACTCGCGGCCGAGGGGTGACTATTCATACGGCAGATTGTTCCTTTGCCATGGAAAGCGACCCGGAACGGCGTCTGGAAGTTACCTGGAACAAGGGCAAGGAAACCGCTCTGCCGGTAAAAATCCGGGTAACGTGTCACGATCAGAAGGGTATCCTTGCCAATATCGCCCAGGTAATCGCCAATTGCGAGGCAAATATTTCCAGTGCTTCTGTCCATAGTACCGTGGACAAGAAAGGCGAAAACCTGTTCGAGATCGAGGTGTCCGACCTGGAGCACTTGACTCGCGTTCTGAACAACATTATGCATGTGTCCGGTGTGATCAAGGTCGAACGGCTGAAGGGCTGATCAGACGGAAGTGCTGATGTCTCTCAGCGTGCCCGTAGTTGGTTTTTTTATGCAGAGAAGGGAGGTTCTATGGCGAAAGAGATAGTGCGGACAGACAAGGCGCCTCAGGCGATTGGTCCCTATTCCCAAGGTGTCCGGGCCGGAGGATTTGTCTTCTTTTCCGGGCAGATTCCGCTCGACCCGTTGACCGGGCAGATAACGGGAACTGATAGTGTCGAACAGGCGGAACAGGTCATGAAAAATATCGAGGCAGTTCTTTCCGCTGCCGGTCTCGGCTTCGAGGATGTGGTGAAGACCACGATATTTCTGGTCGACCTCGCTGATTTTGCCGCGGTTAATGAAGTGTACGGCAGAAGATTTCCGGAAGAACCGCCGGCTCGCTCTACCGTAGAGGTTAAGGGGTTGCCTCGCGGATCACGGGTGGAGATAGAGGTTGTTGCATTCTCCGGCTAGAACAAAAAGCCGCGGAGACAATGATCACCGCGGCTTTCTTCATTTGGGTGGACGAATGATACGATAGGGACTTAAAATGAAGCATCCCTGCAATCAGTTAC
>JAJZQA010000213.1 GCA_021810985.1 Deltaproteobacteria bacterium | reverse complement strand
TTACCTGGCCGTCAGCCTGACCCAAGAAGTATTCGGCCTGGGCAAAGGCTCCCTTCCACTTGAAGGCCGTATCAATAACAAGAGAATTGATGTCAACTTTTTCGGAGTCGTTGAATACAGCCGCATTTGACCCAAGCCAACCGCTGGTGCCGGCATAGCCAAGGTTATTTGTCTCAAACGCGGCGGCCGCGGTCTTTTTCAAGGTGTTCAGGTAAAAGCTGGAACCCACGGTAACCAACGGCTTCTCGCTGAACTGCGAATCACCTTCGGAGTAAGCAAAGGCGCCGAGCGGGTTGACCTGCAGATGGGCAAGGAAGGCATTATGGTTGCCGGCGCCGTTGTTCGCTCGGACGGTAGTCTGCCCGGCGCCATTGGATACGCTCAGCTCATAATTGATCAGGTTGCTCAGAACCTTGCCGGACAGTACGGCTCCCAGGTCATAGCCGGGAGCAAAGGCCGAGGTCACGGGCGAAACATCAACAAATTGGAGATTGCCCACGGACGCCATGTTTTGTCGACCATACACCAGCTTGGACTGACCGGCGAGAAACTGTGCCTCGTCGATAAGCCGGTATTTGAGATAGGCGTTCTCCAGCATCTTATTGTTGCCGGACTGTTCAAGACCGAACTGCAACATGTAGCTGAGGTCCTTGGAGAAGGCGTACCCCGAGAATATGAGTCGTCCTTTTTTCAGGGTAAATGAGCTTGTATCCTGTGCCACATCCTTATCCAGAAAGGTGTAACGGGTCATGATCAGACCACCCACGGAAAGCTGAAACTTCTCGTCGCTTGAGGTGAAGGTGAAACCCTTGCCGAGCTTGTAGTCGATGGGTTTGCTCTTGGTAACCTCCTTGTAGTCAGCCTCGGTGATAACGCCCTTTTCCTTCAGGATGTCCTCAAGGGTCTTCGCTTCAACATTCGGGACAACGGCCAGCGCCGCCAGAAGTCCTGCCACAATAATCTTTCTTTTCACGTACTCCTCCTTATAAAATATTGCAATGATTGACCGTCCATAACAACCTCTTCGATACGTCACCTTCAATTCGGCTTCTTGTTTAGTTTCCGCTCTCGATTCACCCCTCTCGATGACACCATTACTGCTCAGGGCAGTTTTTCGACAAACTCCGTTAGCCTCAGCTTACGATATTTCTTGCCAATAGGACGGCCCTGCCGTTTCCTCCTTTCCGATAAAATTGTCCAATCAGAAAGCTTTGCCTTCCTGCTAAGCGGCATGGATCTTTTTCGGGCCGACACGATCCAGCAATTCCGCCGCACGATCTGTCCGTTCCCACGGCAGATCCAGGTCGGTGCGGCCAAAGTGGCCGTATGCAGCAGTCTGCCGGTAGATGGGGCGGTGCAGTTCAAGCTGCTCGATAATAGCCGCGGGGCGAAGGTCGAAATGCCCGGCTATCAGCTCCGCCAGTTCAGTATTGCTGAGCTTGCTGGTACCGAAGCTCTCCACGAATACCGAAACCGGACGAGCAACGCCGATGGCATAAGCAATTTGTACTTCCAGACGTTTCGCGAGCCCGGCAGCAACAATATTTTTTGCCACGTAACGGGCAGCATAAGCGCCGGAGCGATCAACCTTGGTGGGATCCTTGCCGGAAAATGCTCCACCTCCGTGACGGGCAAAACCACCGTAGGTGTCGACGATAATCTTTCGGCCGGTAAGCCCGGCGTCGCCATGGGGCCCACCGACAACAAAGCGACCGGTTGGATTCACATATATCTTTGTTTTCTCGTCGAAAAGACTCTCCGGAATCACCGGCAGGATCACGGCGTCAATAATGTCTTTTCTGATTGCTTCCAAGTCGACATCCGGATGATGTTGGGCCGAGATAACCACCGTATCGACCCGAATCGGTTTTTCTCCCTCGTATTCAATGGTCACCTGACTCTTGCCATCCGGACGAAGGTAGGTAATCAGTCCTGATTTTCTGACCTCCGCGAGACGCCGCGAAAGCCGGTGAGCCAGGGCAATTGATGTCGGCAGATATTCCGGGGTTTCATCGATGGCAAACCCGAACACCATCCCCTGATCTCCAGCGCCCACGGAATCCAGGTAACCATCGTGTCCAGTGCCGTTACGAACTTCAAGGGCGGCATTCACTCCCTGGGCGATGTCGGGAGATTGCTGATCAAGTGATACGAGAACCGCGCAGTGTTCGGCATCCAGACCAAATTCCGCACTGGTATATCCGATCTCGGCAATTGTGTCGCGAACCACACGGGCCGTATTCACCTGTGCTCGCGAGGAGACTTCTCCGGAAAGCAGTACCAGACCCGTGGTAACACTTGTCTCGGCGGCGACACGTGCCAGCGGATGCTGGGCAAGGTGCGCGTCAAGCACTGCGTCGGAAATCTGGTCGGCCAGTTTATCGGGATGCCCTTCCGTTACCGACTCCGAAGTGAACAGATAGCGTTGTTTTGACATCGTTTTCTCTCCTTTGTTTGTTTCCCCCGTAACAACTGGGGAACGCTAGGCAAAAAAAAAGGCTAAGACAGTCCCTCTTAAGAAAAGGGGAATGTTGCTTAGCCTCCAGTTTGTCTGGTCAACTAAAGTTTCAGTAGTATGGTTGTATTACTTGAGCCGTACTTTCTCGCTCTTGTCGATCTGAATCACCTTGCCGTCCTGGATTACGAGGCTCACGGTTCCGTATCGGAGATCCTTCAATGCCGCCCGCACGCGCAGTTGAAGCTCCCTGTTCCACTGTTCTGTATTCACGGCCAAGTTCGACTTTGCCATATACTCCCTCCGCGTCTCTCCTACCAGGCTTTGATTCGTTTGCCGGCCGCTTCTCGTTCCCACCCGTCAGATCTGGTAATCCTGGGCAAATACCCGCATATTTCTCGGTTTCACAAATACCTTCTCGCCTGAGCGGAGTCCAAGTTCCCGGTAGCGCTCCTTGGTCAACTCCGCCTCGATAATTTCACGGGTATCCAGACGTTCGAGCTCGAATCGGGCAACCGCTCCGGCCCCCTGAATACGACGCACAACAGCCTCGATTTCTTCGCTGCCCTGACGGTTGCGGTTGATCTCGATGTCATACGGGCGGACATAGGCCACAACGGCAGTTCCGTCCGCTTCGCCGTAGGCCGGCAGATCAACGCTGAGATCGGCAATCTTGGCGGCTCCCTCATGCACCCGGCCATGGAACAGGTTGACATTGCCGAGAAAGTTAAGGACAAACGGATTGGCCGGCTTGTCGTAGACTTCTTCCGGGGTTCCGATCTGTTCCACCTGCCCTTCATTCATCACCACAATCCGGTCGGCCACTTCCAGCGCCTCTTCCTGGTCATGGGTAACAAAGAGACTGGTGACATGGATCTCATCATGGAGCTTGCGCAGCCATCTCCTCAGTTCCTGGCGAACTTTGGCGTCCAGGGCGCCGAACGGCTCGTCCAGGAGCAGTACCTGAGGTTCCACCGCCAGGGCGCGTGCCAGGGCGACCCGTTGGCGCTGGCCGCCGGAGAGCTGGGCCGGATAGCGCTTGGCTAGCTGCTCCAGCTGCACGAGCCGAAGAAGCTCGTGGACCTTGTCACTAATCTCTCCTTTGGAAAGCCGCTCCTTCCTCGGTTTCACCTGAAGGCCGAAGGCCACGTTCTGAAAAACATTCAGATGCCGGAACAGGGCGTAATGCTGGAAGACGAAACCAACCTGCCGTTCCTTGGCATTCCGGTGCGTCGCCTCTTCGCCATTGAAAAGGATGGTTCCTTCTTCGGCGAATTCCAGCCCTGCAATGATGCGCAGCAGGGTCGTCTTGCCCGAGCCGGAGGGGCCCAGCAGGGCAACCAGCTCTCCCGACGGGACGGTCAGATTTACATTACGCAGGGCGTGAAAGCCGTCGAATCGCTTGTTGATGTTCTGGATTTCAATACTCATTCGCTTCTTCCACCTTTATTCAGCTGAGATTTGTTCTCTTACCTTCCACTCCGCAAGACTCTTAACCACCAAGGTAAGAATCGCCAGAAAGGCCAGAAGGGAGGCAGTGGCAAAGGCCGCGGTAAAGTTGTATTCGTTGTACAAGATCTCAACGTGCAGCGGCAGGGTGTTGGTCAGGCCCCGAATGTGCCCGGAAACTACCGACACCGCCCCGAACTCTCCCATAGCCCGGGCGTTGCAGAGGATGACCCCGTAGAGCAGGCCCCACTTGATATTCGGCAGAGTGACCATGAAGAAGGTGCGAAAGCCGCCCGCCCCAAGCACCAATGCCGCTTCTTCTTCCTCCCGCCCCTGGGACTGCATGAGGGGTATCAACTCCCGGGCCACAAAAGGAAAGGTAACAAACACCGTTGCCAGCACGATACCCGGCACGGCGAAGATGATCCTGAAAGAATGTGCGGAAAGCCATTCCCCCGTCCAGCCCTGCAGGCCGAACAGGAGGACGAAGATCAGACCGGAGATTACCGGCGACACCGAGAACGGCAGATCAATCAGTGTGATCAGCAAGCTCTTTCCACGGAAGTCGAACTTGGCGATGGCCCAGGCCGCGGCCAATCCGAAGACCAGATTCAGGGGCACGCTGATCCCGGCCGCGATGAGGGTAAGCTTGATCGCGGCCAGGGCGTCCGGCTCGGTAATCGCCGCGAAATAGGCCCCGACACCTTTTTCCAGTGCCTGGCTGAAAACAGCGGCAAGGGGAATGAACAGGAACAGGCCGAGGAAAAGGAACGCCGTACCGGTTAGAATCCAGCGCACCGGTGCCGGTTCCGTCAGTCTCGTTGCTGCTGTGATTTTTTTTGCTTTACGTGTTGCTCCGCCCGGAAGATGCATAAAATATTTTCCTTTCTTAGCGATCCGAATATTTTCTGCTCCACCACTGGATCAGGTTCACCGCAAACAGGACGAGAAAAGAGGCGGCGAGCATGACCGAGGCGATGGCGGTTGCTCCGGCGTAGTCATACTGTTCCAGCTTGGTA
>JAJZQA010000212.1 GCA_021810985.1 Deltaproteobacteria bacterium | reverse complement strand
GAGTTCCTGGCCCATGTTCGCGACAAGGCAGCCGATACTGCAATTGTTGTCTTCAAAGCGTGCCGCGAGACTTTCCAGGCAGTTGCGTAATCGGGTGATGGGTGATAATGATTGGTCTTCCAGAAACGAGGTGAAAATTCTATCAATTCCAGCGGCAAAGCGATCCAGAACGTTCAGGCCAAAATCCTTCTTGCTGGAAAAATAATGATAAAATGAGCCTTTCGGTACGTTTGCCTTTTTCAGGATGGCGTCAATTCCTGTGGAGTTGAAGCCCTGACGGGAAATGATACTCATGCCCGCTTTTACGATTTCCGCCTTGGTATCTTTTGTGGCCATGATGTAAAATTAGACCGGTCGTCTAGTGATGTCAAGAGAAAAATGACGAATGTATGCCGTCGGGGTTTAGTCCTGGGATGAGTGTGATGGAAAGGATTCGAAGCCTCAATCTTCAAGCGTAAAAAAATACCCCGTAGTGAAGGGTGATGAGCTACGGGGTGGAGGTATATGCAAAGAAAGCTGTGAAATGGAGTACAGCACATACTGGCGTAAAATACAACCTAAATAAAATTAATTTACTAATAATAAAATTATGCGCGGTGATTTGAAAATGAAAAAGCCCCCGCACGGTACGGGTGCGGGGGCTCAAAGGTTCAGATTTATCTGTCAAGGTGTAGCTGCGTTAATTCATGTCCGAAGCGGCAGGCCGATAGACTACAACCGGGCCTGACGATTTTCTCGGTTTACCCCAGGTTTTTTTGCCTGCGGCGCCCGGTTTGCCGTTTCTTGCGGGAGCACTCGCTGGCCGTTTTCCTGCATAGCGGCTGTTTATGCCGCCACTGCCGCTTTTGCGGGTCGAGAGGCGCTGCATGGGACGGACCGGCTCCAGGCCCGGGATCTGTTCCTCGGGGAGGCTTTTCCCGATATATCTTTCGATGCGCTCAAGGTAGCTCAACTCTTTGATCGAGGCGAAGGAGATGGCGATTCCCGAAGCTCCGGCCCGCCCGGTGCGGCCGATGCGGTGGACGTAGTCTTCCGCGGCTTTCGGCAGGTCAAAGTTAATGACATGGCTGATTCCGGACACGTCGAGTCCCCGGGCGGCAACATCGGTTGCAACGAGGAGCCTGATCTTGCCGCGACGCATGGCCTCAATGGTCTTGTTGCGGGCGCCCTGGGTCATGTCGCCATGGAGCGCGGCAACGGAATGGCCTTCGGCCTTCAGTTCTACGGCTAGTGAGTCGGTATCACGTTTTGTGGCGGAGAAAATAATCGCTTTACGGACGTCGTGGTTGTCAATCAGGTGACGGAGGAGTCTATGCTTGTGCGACAGATCATCGGCAACATGCAGGCGCTGCTCGATGTGGTCGGCGGTGATTTTCTCCGGAGCGATTTCGATGCGCTCGGGATTGTTCAGAAGCCGTGCCGCAAGCCGGGAGGTTTCCCGGTCCATGGTTGCCGAGAACATCAGAGTCTGGCGCTCCGGCGGACAGGCGGCAGCGATCTTATCAACATCTTCGCTGAAACCCATATCCAGCATGCGATCGGCTTCGTCCAGTACCAGTACCTCGACGCGGGAAAGGTTGATCTTGCCGCGCTCCAGGTGGTCGATCAGGCGTCCGGGGGTGGCAACGATTATATCAACCGGACTTGAGAGCAGCCGCAGTTGCTCCCGGTACGGCATGCCGCCGAGGATTACGCCGGACCTGACGCGCATGTGACGGCCATAAAGCCGGACGGCGTCGGTTATCTGCTTTGCCAGCTCCCGGGTAGGTGTCAAAACCAGGATGCGGGGGCCGATTCCTCGCTGGGTTGAACGGACCGTAAGGCGCTGGAGAGCCGGCAGCACGAATGCCGCGGTCTTGCCGGTGCCGGTCTGGGCTGAGGCGAGGATGTCGCGGCCGCTCAGGGCCATGGGGATTGCTTGGGACTGGATCGGTGTGGGCTTCTCATAGCCGCATTCGCTGATGGCTTGGGTAATTTGTGCTGCGAGTTCAAACTGGGTAAAAGTCATTCTTCTTCCTTTCGGCTTTCCCGGTGTAAGGAACGTCGTCAGTCCACGGGCATTCGGCGTACAACGCCATTCGCCGCGCCGGGGACGAGTCCATTTCGGACGGAAAACCCTGAATCGGGTTTCGTGAGACACCGCAGGGCACACGTGTGCGCTGAAGAGGAAACGGTGGCAGCACATACTGACTGGCTTCTGAAATATCGTCGCCAACCGTATATACTGCGCCACAGGAAAATGACTAGAAGCAGTGGGGGGGTCAGTGATCGATGAAGCTTTGGACGGGATACCTGTAAAGCGTACTGTTTGAGGGGGTTCCGTCAATGCGTTGTTCAGTCAACTGGACACCCTACGGTAATTTTGGTTAAATGGCAAGCAATTTTTGCTTTTCCCTGGCACACTAGTGATTTTCGTCCGCTACTGCTGATATTTCATTCTTGAGCGATAACGGCGGAGTGCTGGAACCTGGGGTTGCATTTTCGGGAAAAAGTATTGTATTTGTGTAAGATATTTTATGGCTAATTTGAGAAAAAATTCATCGACATCGGGTATAATCCTCTATAAGATTACATTTATATTTTTCTGGGTGAACCATGCCAAATATCGACATTATTATTGCGGATGACGAGCCCCACATCGTCAGGGCCCTCAGTTTTGTCTTTGAACGAGACGGCTATGCCGTTGAAACCGCTTCTGACGGTGCGACTGCCTTGCGATTGATCCAGGCGCTGAAGCCACGGATTGTCTTTCTTGACCTGGTCATGCCGAAGATGACGGGAGACGAGGTGTGCAAAAAGATTAAACAGGACAAGGACCAACAAGACATTCACATTGTCATTCTCACTTGCAAAGGACAGGAATTGGACCGGGAACTGAGTATCGCCAGTGGCGCCGATAGTTTCATTACCAAGCCCTTCAGCCCCAAGGAAGTCCTGAAAATGGTCAAGGACTTTCTCGGGAGTTAACTACATGAATAGGTTGTTTCGAGAAAGCTTCCTCTATCTTTGCCTGCTTGCACTTCTTCTTGCCAGTCTGGTAACGGGTGGTACGGAAAGCCCGGTACGATTCCTGTTTTTTCCACTCATGGCAGTCTTTTCGCTGTTTTTTTCCTCAAAGGCCCTTCATACCGCCGGTTTTGCCTTTACCATTCTATTTCCACTGCTGTATCTTACCAACCCGCCAACTCCGGACAGGCTTTCTTCAGATCTTGCCGGAATCACGGCATTCTTCTTTTGTACGCTGGCAGTGGGGTATCTGTCCAAACGCATCCATCAGGAGCGTTTTCGTTATGAAACCGCCATTGCCACCTTCCATAGTTTGAGTGAAGCCTTGAACCTTAAAAACATGAACCTCCAAACTGCGCTTGATGCTTTGTCCGAGGCGCACAAGAAACTTCAGGAGTTCGATAAAACCAAAACGGAGTTTATCTCGAATGTTTCCCATGAGCTGCGGACGCCGCTTTCGTCTATCCGTTCTTACTCCGAAATTCTGCTGAATTACGACGATATTGATCCGGAGACGCAGAGGGAATTTCTCCAGACTATTAATGGTGAAAGCGTGCGAATGTCCGTCTTTGCCAGCGAGGTTCTTGACCTGATCCGACTTGGCTCGGGGAAGGTGGGGACTGAATTTTCCCCAGTCAAAACAATGGAACTGCTCTTGGAGGGCGAAAGGATTATCCGCCCCATGGCCATGGAACAGGGGTTGGAACTGCTTCTGGAGAATAAAGAAGACCTGCCGGATGTCAGCGGAGAGAAAAATCAACTGATTCAGGTTTTGGTGAATCTGCTCAACAATGCCGTCAAATTTACCCGGAAAGGCACGATACGACTTGGCGCCCAGGTTAAAGACGGTTTCGTGGAGATTTCTGTGTCGGATACGGGCGAAGGGATCTTTCCCGAAGAACGCGAAGTGATTTTCGAACCCTTCGCCAGGATCGCCGAGCAAGGCTTGAATCGTCCGAAGGGTTCGGGGCTTGGTCTGAGTATTTCAAAGGGAATTGTGGAGTTTCATGGAGGCAAGATCTGGGTTGAGAGTGAATTGGGCAAGGGGAGTACCTTTTTCTTCACCGTACCGGTTGCCGCTATGCCGGCTCGCGGGTTCGAGCTCGTCGAGCAGGGGAAACTGGATCCCCAATTGCTGCACTTCAAGCCAATTCTCGTGGTAACCTATGATACCGTGAGCCGGCGTTGCCTCAGAAAAAAATTGGAAGAGGTCGGCTACCATACCCTTGGGGCGGATACCCCGGCCAGGGCGCGTGCTATTATCGGGACAATGCGTCCGGGACTCATTGTTACGGAAGTTCCGGAAGATTGGGAAGAGTTTGAAGCATTGGTTCGTTGGGCGAGGGATGCAGGGGTCAGGATACTTCTGACAACAGTGCATGTCCGCGCCGGTGATGAAACGGCTCTGGCAGTGCATGGCTATGTCTCTAAACCCTTCGACAAATACGAGATCCACGCTCTCCTTGAAAGTTATCAGGTTAAGGGAGACCCCGTAATGATAGTTTCTCCGGACCGGGATGAGTCAAGGACACTGCAGGTAATCCTGGGCGCGGCCGGATATGAAACGCTTCTTTTCCATGATGGCCCACAAGCTGTCAGGAGCTGTAAAAACTCGTGTCCCGGCGCACTCTTTGTCGGCACCTTCGCCAAAGAACAACTCGAGGAGATTCTAACAGGGGTCAGGTCTTCTCCTCGGTCTGGAAATGTCCCGACCTTTTTGATACTCGACGCAGCCTTGAACAAGTATGTTACCCCGGTGACGATGAGTCCCGCGGGGCGTAAGGCCGAGGCGAAGAGCCTTTACAAGTTGATAGGTGAGATCGAGAAAGAGTATTCGAAAGGTTTGGAGTAGCTCTGAAGTGTCAGGGGGGAGAGCGTCATGGATTCTGTTTTGCGGAATATCTCTCGACGAAAAATTGAAGAGGCCCTGAACAGCCTCTCCGCTGGATTCGGTGCTCCGCTCCT
>JAJZQA010000211.1 GCA_021810985.1 Deltaproteobacteria bacterium | reverse complement strand
TGGAGAAATCCTCGGCCTCAATCTTAACCAGACATTGACTGCCATTTTGTTTTTCCAGGTAGCGCCGGGCACGGAATTCCACGACGAGTATGTGGACAATTTTGTTGCGCACTATGGCGAGTTCAAGGCGTTTTTCCTGAGACGGCAGATCTCGAAATTGAGCGGCCTGTCGCAGGTGGTTACGAAACAAATTGACGATTTCAAGAAACAGCAATTCGAAAGCCGTCTCGATGCCAACGGTCTGGACCCTGCAATGGCAAGGCTTTTCGACGGGCTGAACGATCTCGGTCAAGTTTTGAACGAAGCCCACAGCCATCGGGAATCCATGGCCGGCCAACTGGAGGATTGCGCAAACGATCTCTACGGTTCGGTGGATGATCTTGCCTCGCACATCGAGCAGCAGGTGCAGACCATTCACGAATTGGGCGAAAACTTCTCAGGTCTGACCCAACAGGCCACAACCTCCGCAACTAACGCCCGGGAACTGGCGGATGCCAGTCTCCATATTCAAAGCGTCGTGGAAATCATCGAGCAGATTGCCGACCAGACCAACCTGCTGGCGCTCAATGCCGCCATTGAGGCTGCCCGGGCCGGAGACAGCGGCCGCGGTTTCGCGGTTGTTGCCGACGAAGTCCGCAATCTCGCCGAAAAATCCCGCACCAGTGCCCTGGAAATCGGGACCAACATCTCACGGCTGGCAACTGAAATAAGTGCGGTGGCCAACGAAATCGAGTCACAATCAACCGATGTGGCCCGCCTTTCCTCCCTGCTCGAGGTTATTGAAGAATCAAGCGGACGAAGCGCCGAGACTGCTGGACATACCAAGGGTGTCGCGGACACTCTCAAGAACATGACCAGGACAAGCCATTCCTATTCATGACCTGGCTTTCCGCCAAACCATTGCCCGGATTTGGCTGAATAGCATTGGCAGGTCTGCACTTGGGATATTGTACCAGGGGTGGACCTGCCTTTTTTCGTTTCACCAGTCATGAAACAGGAACGAGGAGCGTGTCGCAGCATGACTAAAAATTCAAGCAGAGCAAAAACACGCTGGCCGGCCGCACTAGGGACCTCACTCCTGACCTTTCTGGTGGATGGCGCGTTGTGCTGTTATGCGCAGGGTGCCCAGCACAACGTCTATTCCATGAAAGGCATTGACCAGATCGAGCGGCTTGGATCATTTCACGTAGGAGCCGGGCAGGGAATCACCCTTCAGTCATTGCTGCTGTTCAGCTCCTGCCTGGGCTGCTTGATCGCCCTGGGGATTGCTCTCTGGCAGAGAAACAGAAAAGCCCATTTTCAATCACTGTACCTCGCCGGAACCCAACTGCAGGTCAGCCGTGAACGGTACACCATTACCCTGAAAGCTATTGGAGATGCGGTTATTTCCACCGATCCGCTGGGCAGGGTGGAATTCATGAACCCGGTAGCCGAAGAACTCACCGGCTGGCCCGAAAGCGAGGCTATCGGCAGACCGCTGGAAGAGGTTTTCCGCATCGTCAATGAAGAAAGCCGCCGAAGCGTCGAAAATCCGGTTACCAAGGTTCTGCGCGAAGGTTGCGTAGTCGGGCTCGCCAATCATACGCAGCTCATATCAAAAGACGGCAGGGAAATTCCTATCGCCGACTCGGCTGCGCCGATTAAAGATGAGGAAGGCAAAATCATCGGTGTCGTCCTGGTTTTCCGCGACCAGTCTGATGAGCGCCGCATTCAACGCCTGCTCGAAGCACGCTTGACTCTGCTGGAATATGCAACATGCCACTCACTGGACGAACTTTTGACCAGATCCCTGGACACGGTCGGTGATTTGGTACAGAGCCCCATCGGCTTCTACCACTTTGTCGGTGAGGATCAGCAGACCCTCACCCTGCAGCAGTGGTCCACTTCCACATTGAAAGTTTTTTGTCACGCTGAAGGACGTGGCATGCATTACGGACTCGACCAGGCCGGAGTCTGGGCGGATTGCGTGCGGGAGAAAAGACCGGTCATTCACAACGATTATGCGTCGCTGCCGGGGAAAAAGGGGCTCCCTGCCGGACACGCACCGTTACTTCGAGAGCTCGTAGTCCCGATCATGCGCGATGGTCAGGTGGTTGCCATCCTTGGTGTCGGCAACAAACCGGCCGATTACTCGGAAAATGATCTGGAAACCGTCAGTTATCTCGCTGATGTTACCTGGGAAATCGTCGAACAGAAAAGAACCGAAGAGGCGCTGCGTGAAAGTGAAATGTTCCTTGGCATGCTGCTCAATGCGATCCCGATCCCGGTGTTCTACAAGGATAGCGAGGGACGCTATCAAGGATTCAACAAGTCATTTGAAACATTTTTCGGTGAAAGCGCAAAGCGATTGATCGGAAAGTCGGTATTCGATATCAATCCGCCGGAGCTCGCGAAAATCTACTTCGACAAGGATAATGAGTTATTCGATAACGGCGGAATCCAACACTACGAATCCCAGGTAATAAATGTCCAGGGTGCGGTGCGTAATGTCCTGTTCAACAAAGCGGTTTTCACTGACTGCCAGGGGAAAACCAAAGGCTTGATCGGGGCAGTCCTAGACATCACCGGGATTCGGCAGGCGGAAGAGGCGCTGAAGGAGAGCGAGGGAAGAGTCCGGGCAAAGCTGGAGGCTGTTCTCTCCCCGGAAGGTGATCTCGACGCGCTTGATCTGGCGGATATTATCGATGTTCCGGCCATCCAGGCCATCATGGACGATTTCTACCAGCTAACCGCCATCGGTGTCGGCTTGATTGATATCCACGGAAAAGTGCTGGTCGCCACCGGCTGGCAGGACATCTGTACGAAGTTCCATCGCACGCATCCTGAGGCCTGCCGGAATTGCATCGAAAGCGACACGTTACTCTCAGTGGGCAACCAACCGGGAACTTTCACCGAGTACAAATGCAAGAACAACCTCTGGGATATTTCAACACCGATCGTCGTAGGTGGCAACCATAAGGGCAATCTATTTCTGGGCCAGTTTTTTTATGAAGATGAAGACCCGGATTATGAATCATTCCGTATCCAGGCCCGAAAATTCGGCTTTGATGAAGTCGAGTATTTGGCTGCATTGGATCGTGTACCGCGCTGGAAGCGTGAAACGGTCGACCGTGTGATGGGATTTTACGCCAAATTCGCTGCACTGGTCTCGACTATGAGCTTCAGCAACCTGAAACTGGCACAATCCCTGGAGGAACGGAAATGTACAGAAACTGAGCGTGAAACACTTCGGGAACAGCTGAATCAGGTCCAAAAGCTGGAGTCGGTGGGCAGGTTGGCCGGCGGTGTGGCGCACGATTTCAACAACATGCTCGGCGTGATCCTCGGCCATACCGAACTGGCCCTGATGAAAGTGGACCCGGCACAGCCCCTATGTTCGGACCTGCAGGAAATCCGCAAAGCGGCTGAACGTTCCGCCAAGCTGGTTCGGCAACTGCTGGCCTTTGCCCGCAAAGAGACCATTGCCCCCAAGGTGCTTGATCTCAACAAGACCGTGGAGGGAATGTTGCAGATGTTGCGCCGCTTGCTAAGTGAGGACATTGATCTTTCCTGGAATCCCTGTCCGCTGGAGTGTCAGGTCAAAATGGACCCCTCACAGATCGACCAGATCCTGGCGAATCTCTGCGTCAATGCCCGGGACGCCATTTTCGGCGTCGGAAAAATCATGATCGAAACGGCACCAGTGGTGTTTGACGAGAGATATTGTCTCACCCACGCCGGGTACGTCGCCGGAGAATTCATAATGCTGGCGGTCAGCGATGACGGTTGCGGAATGGCAAAAGAAGTACAGGACAAGATCTTCGAGCCTTTTTTCACCACCAAAGCCGTTGGAGAAGGTACCGGCCTGGGGCTGGCCACGGTATTCGGCATTGTCAAACAGAATAATGGTTTCATTAACGTCTACAGTGAGCCGGGCCACGGAACAACCTTCAAGATCTATCTGCCCAGGCACTCGACAACGACCCTTGCCAAAAAGCCGGATGTTCCGGAACCGGAAAAAAGGGGCAACGAAACCGTTCTCCTGGTGGAAGATCAAGCGGAAATCCTCGAACTGGGAAAAATGATGCTGGAAAGTTTCGGCTATGCGGTATTGGCGTCGGGAACTCCTGATGAAGCAATCTCTCTGGCCGGCATAAACGCCGGAAAAATCAACCTGTTGATGACAGATGTGGTTATGCCGGGAATGAACGGCCGGGAACTGGCCAAGAAACTGGAACCGATTATCCCGGAGCTGACCTGTCTTTTTATGTCCGGGTATACAGCCGACGTCATTGCCCACCGGGGTGTGTTGGATGAAGGAGTTTATTTCATCCAGAAGCCGTTTTCCATGAGAACACTGGCCGGCAAAGTGCGTGAAGCTCTGGATAAAAAATAATCGGACGAGCGCATTTTCAAACAGATCCCGACAGGGTCGAAAACCGCCTCCGCTCAGGGCTTGGTCAGCTTGAATGAGGAAATAGCCTGCCTGATCAGCCAAACCATGGCACCAACTCCCGCCAGTAGAGCGAACAGGAACATGACCAGTGCACCATATTGCGGCACCACGGGCAGCAACTCGGGCCGGAAATACGGCTGCAGGTACGCCGTTCTGACCACATCCCGCAGATAGGACATGAGATACATCAGCGGCACCACCAGTCCAATGCACAGCCACACCTTACGACAAGCTCCGGCAACTACGGCAACCAATGACAGGATCAATCCCAGGCCGAATACTGCCGTGGCAACCAGATTGCCCCCCATAAACAGCAGCAGGTGCGGCCGGGGCAGAGTTCCGAGAAACAGGAACCCGGCCACTATCGACACTCCGGTCAGGGCGGTGAAGACTTTCATGCCAATTCTCTCCGCGGCAGCACGAACGGCAGGGTCCATCTTCTTGCGCACCTTTCCAAGCAGTGCGACAAACAATCCTCCCACTGCCAGCCCCCCCGTCATAAAATGCAGATAGCGTGGAATCAGCGGTGTATGCCCCCA
>JAJZQA010000210.1 GCA_021810985.1 Deltaproteobacteria bacterium | reverse complement strand
GTCGGGCATGGGGGAACAGGGCAGCGAAGGTGAGCAAAAGAAGCAGCAGGATTGCAAAAAAACAGCTGGACTTTCTCAAGGACATCACTCGAGACTTTTCATGACCGCGTCGGTTATTTCCCGAAAGGAAAGGATGGCCGTTCCCTTATGGTCACGCAGAAACTCTTGCGCGTCGCTCCTTTTCTCGAACGGGATCAGTTCCTTGCCCATCGGTCCGTACACATCGCTCCCCGAGACATAATATGCCTTGAACCCGTCCAGGTTGCGGAGCGAATAGTAGTCCGTCACGTAGAGAGCCGAGATATCCGCTGCCTTCCTCCCCGGAGCGTAGCGGGCAGGATTCCGGTAAAACTTGAGCAAATCCTTGACGCCGTCGAAAAACGCGGCCGAACCGTCGCGGAACTGGATCTGGGCGACAAAATCAGGATATTTTGCCACGAACATGCCGCAGACCGGACATTTGTCCTTTGCCGCGGGTTTCAGCGGCTTCGGGCCAGCGGCAAAAGCCGCGGCCGAGAAAAAAAACATCATAGCCAGTGTGCCGAACAGGAACACCGACAACTTTCGAGAACTTTTCCGTTGAAACATTTTCTCTCTCCCGTATCAAAGGTTTCGCGGCTTTCAGTATACTGAAAGCGTTGGCCTTGTCAAACTCCGCCCTCTGTTCGGCGAGTGAATTTTATCCTGAACCGGTATCTTGAAAAAAGATTTTTAGACGATATTCTTTACAAAAGGAGTATTATTAAATTCTGGAATTTGTAAAATAAATTTCGTATACATTTAGCGCCACCCGTGGAAAAGCAGCGGGTGACCAGACCATCCTATTGAAACACAAAAAGCCTCAGCAAGGCATTATTCCTTCCAAACCCGGCAGTACGCACCAACCTCTATTCGTCAGTTCCATATATCTCGAAATTATATTTAACTGCACCCTTGACACCGTGTCGTTATTTTGTAAACTTTCACCCTACGAATGTAAGCAACTGTATTAAATTTGTAAACTATGTGTAACTTGCACACAGACTGCTCCCGTCGATGGCACCCTGCCTTCGCTGGAAGATTCAGCAGTATTTCCGGACAGTTCCGGTCCGTATCACTACCGTGAGAAGGCTCACGGAGGAAACCATTCATGAGACTACGCCTGGCCGCATATCTGACAGGAATATTGTTCCTCTGCATGCTGGTATTCCCCCTTTTTTCCCCCTACCATAACCCGCGCGCCTTCCATATCGATATGGCTCAGGGGCAATGTCAGGCTTCGCACAATAAAAAATATAAAAAGTATATTCAGGATATGGGATTTTTTCCACCTCCTCCGGCACTGGTATCCCGGGCCTACACCCGATCCAATCCGGTGTACGGCAACGCCAACACTACCCAAGCTGCGGCTGTCAGCATATCCTGCCGCGCTCCACCGCTCTAGCGAATCAACCCCACTCGACTCTTCTCAACCTCAATGAAAGGAGGTACACACAATGCAAGCACCCATAGCAGTTTTCAGTCTCTGTCTGCTTTTGGCACTCGCCGTTCCTTCCTGGGGAGCCGGCACGAAAAAAAGCTCTCCCAAAGTGCCTCAGCAGGTAACGAAACCGATCATACCAACCGCCCCAATCAAAGCCGGCAACTACACGCGGGACCCCCGGAAGCCGATGGAGATGCGGCAGTACCTAAAGGAATTGAAACAAAAGCAGCAGCAGGCGGCGGCTAACCGCGCCGCGGCCCGCGCCAAGCAGGCGGCTCCCGACACGGCGGCCCCCTTGCAAACGGAAGGAGGTACCAAATGAACGGACGCAACTTTTTGACCTGCGTGGCTCTGTCATTGGCGGCGGCCGTCCTGGTCTGTCCCTTCGGCCAGGAGAGAGCCAGCGCCGCGCCAGCAGTACTCCAAACCGGAGCAAATGGTTATTACATTCCGGATTATTTCACCACCCCGAACTGGGCCAACAGCCCGCCACTCACAAAATTCGTTGACGGACTCCCGGGACTATGCGGGTCGCCCCTCGGCACCGACCCAGACGGCATCAACAACCTGGGCCAGTGCATGCCCGTGGCCGAGCCGGACACCACCACCTATCCCGGTTCTGATTATTACGAAATCGAGCTGGTACAGTACCGCGAGCGGATGCACACGGACCTGCCTGCGCTCAACAATATCGATAAGATGGCCGCCACGTCCGGCGGAACCCTGCTGAGGGGATACCGGCAGACCAACGCTCCGACGCAGGGAGCCGTTCTGTCGGTGCCGCATTACCTCGGGCCCCTGATTATCGCACGCAAGTACGACCCGAATTATGCTCCCGATGCAGCCCTTCCGGGAGGGGGTACAAACGGAAGACCGGTGCGGATCAAGTTCACCAACAGCCTTCCCACCGGAGCCGAGGGCAACCTGTTCGTGCCGGTCGATACCACCATCATGGGCTCCGGGCCATTCGAGATCGACTATGATCCGGAAACCAAGCTGCCGACCGGATCCCTCAATTCCGGGAATTTTCCCGACACCAGGGCGGATATCCATCTCCACGGCGGCATGACCCCCTGGATCAGCGATGGCACGCCGCATCAGTGGATCACCCCGGCCGGCGAAACCGACCCGATCACAGGGACTCCCACTACCTATCCCAAGGGAATGAGCGTGGAGTACGTGCCGGACATGTGGTTTGATGCTTCCGGGCAGATGATAACCGAGGCAACCTATCCCGGTTCCAACTGCGCCGGCCAGACCACCTGCAGCGTGCTAGGCGCCACCAACAACCCGGGCCCCGGCGCCCAGACCTACTACTACACCAACCAGCAAAGCGCCCGGCTCCTCTTCTACCACGACCACGCCTGGGGCACCACCCGCCTCAACGTCTACGTGGGCATGGCGGCCGGATACCTGATTAGGGATACCGTCGAGGAAGCGCTTATTGCGGCGCAAACGATCCCCGCCGCCGAGATCCCCCTGATCATTCAGGATAAAACCTTTGTCGACGCAGCGACCGTCATGACCACCGACCCGACCTGGGCCTGGGGATCTAACCCCGCCAAGCCGGCGACTTTAACCCCGGTTACCGGCGATTTGTGGTGGCCTCACGTTTACATGCCGGCCCAAAACCCGGAAGATATCACCGGCGCAGCAGCATTTGGCCGTTGGGTCTATGGTCCCTACTTCTTCCCGCCGACCCCGCTCTGCGGCTCGACACCTGACGCGGTCAAACCCTTCTGTATCAATTTCGGACCGGTCCCGAACCCCTACATCGCCGAACCAGGTCAGCCAAGCGTGATCCCGGGCACCCCCAATCCTTCCTGGGGAGCTGAGGCGTTCCTGGACACCATGGTGGTTAACGGCACCGCCTTCCCATCCCTTACCGTGAACCCGCAGGCGTATCGCTTCAGGATCCTGAACGCAGCCCATGACCGATTTGTCAACTTGCAGCTCTATGTGGCCGACCCCACGATCCTAGAGGGACAGCCCGGTCATCTCAAGGAAGTGAAGATGGTTCCGGCAGCCCCGACCGGCGGATACCCGGCAACCTGGCCCACTGACGGCAGGGAAGGCGGTGTTCCCGATCCGACCACCAGAGGCCCGGCAATGATCCAGATCGGCACCGAATCCGGTTTCCTGTCGGCCCCGGCCCTGTTGCCGAACCAGCCAGTCAACTGGAACACCGACGTGACCACATTCAACGCCGGCAACGTGCTGCAGCAGAATGAAGGCGGCGGCACCCTGATGCTCGGTCCGGCAGAACGTGGCGACGTCATCATCGACTTCAGCGATTTTGCCGGCAAAACCCTGATCCTCTACAACGATGCACCGGCCCCATGGCCAGCACTTGACCCGCACTACGACTACTACACCGGAGCCCCCGACCGCACCGACATGGGCGGCTACACGGCCATTCCGCCGGGTGTCGGTCCAAACATCCGGACAGTCATGCAGATTAAGGTCGCAGCAACCGGTGGCAGTTCGGGAGCCACTCCCGATTACTACAACCCCACCACCCTGACAAACCTTCAGAACGCGTTTAAATCTACCGCTGGCAATCCTGGAGTCTTTGCCAAGGGCCAGGAGGAAATTCTGGTGGGCCAAGCAGCTTACAACGACGTGTATGACCCAAATACCGCTTTCCCGGCCACCTATCCGAATTGGGGCGTTGCCAGAATCCAGGACGACCTTATCAGCTACGAGAATGTGGACGGCACCATCGTGACCAACAAGCAGATGAAACGCAAGGCCATCCAGGACGAGATGGGTGAGGTATTCGACGACTACGGCAGGATGAGCGCCAAGCTGGGCCTTGAGGTTCCGTTCACCAACGGCGCCAACCAGAACTTCATCCTCCAGAATTTCGTGGATCCTCCCACCGAATTCGTCCGACACAACGAAGTTCAGATTTGGAGGATAACCCACAATGGCGTGGATACTCACCCTGTCCACTTCCACATCTTTGACGTGCAGGTTCTCAACCGGGTTGGCTGGGACGGATTTATCAGGCTTCCTGACCCGAATGAGTTAGGGTGGAAGGATACAGTCAGGATCAGCCCACTTGAGGATACCATCGTGGCTCTGAGGCCAAGAAAACCGATAGTGCCCTTTGCCGTCCCCGACAGCATTCGTCCGCTCAATCCGGCACGTCCGCTGGGTGATATGGAAGGGTTCTCACAAATCGACGTAAATACCGGAGGAAATCTCGCTCCACTGCAAACCAACAAGTTCTTTAACTACGGAGCTGAGTATGTCTGGCACTGCCATATCTTAAGCCATGAAGAAAACGACATGATGCGAAATATAGCATTTAGGATGAAAGACTACATCGGTGTTTTCGAACAAGGTGGGATGTGGTACCTTGACATCAATGACAATGGAGCATGGAATCAAGGTATCGATAAAAACTACACTTTCGGAACTTCAGGCGATATTCCGGTTAGTGGCGACTGGAATGCTTCCGGTACGACCAAGAGCGGCTTGTTCAGGAATGGTACTTGGACAATCGATACGAATGGCACAGGAGTTGCAGCGCCAACATACC
>JAJZQA010000209.1 GCA_021810985.1 Deltaproteobacteria bacterium | reverse complement strand
ATCTGGATCTTCACTGCGCGGATTATCGGAAGTGATGATCGCCAGGTCGCTCAAGCGCCCGGCAACTTCACCCATCAGGGGCCGTTTGCCGCGATCGCGATCGCCGCCGCAACCGAACACGGTAATGATCCGGCCGGTTGCAAGTTCTCGCAGGGTGCGCAGCACATTCTCCAAGGCATCGCCGGTATGGGCATAATCCACCAGCACGGTGAGTCCCCGGTCATTCTCAACCCGTTCCAGGCGCCCTTCCACCCTGCCGTGCTCCTCGATCCCGCCACGAATGGCATCCAGAGACAAGCCCAGGGCACAAGCGGCTCCGGCAGCGGAAAGGATATTATAGAGATTGAAGCGTCCCAGCAGGCGCGACGAAAAGGCCGCTTCACCGGCCGGGGTTACCAGCGTTCCGGAGATTCCCGCGGTGGAAAAAACAACATCCCGAGCCGTAAGTGCGGCACCGGGATTGAGACCGTAGCTAAGGACCGGACAGGCCGCGGACCGGGCGATTGCCGATCCAGCCGGGTCGTCGACATTTACCACGGCATGGCGTAGCGGCTTCTGTTGGTCGGGGAGCAAGAGTTCCGAGAAAAGCCGCTGTTTGCTTGCCAGGTAGGACTCCATATCGTGATGATAGTCCAGATGATCCCGGGTCAAGTTGGTAAAGACCCCCACATCAAAAAGGCAGCCATCAACTCTTTTTTGCTCAAGGGAATGGGAGGAAACTTCCATCACAACTCCCTCTGCACCCAGGTCGACCAGCTGCCGCAACATTTTCTGCAGATCAACCGATTCGGGCGTGGTGTGCGAAGACGCGAACAGGGTTGTGCCGAAACGGTAGTTTATGGTGCCGAGCACCGCTGACGGTATGCCGCCCTTCGCGAGCATCGACTCGATCAGGTAGGTTGTGGTGGTTTTGCCATTGGTTCCGGTAATGCCGATCAGTGGCACACCGGCGGTCGGCTTGCCGAAATAGCAGGCTGCCATCCGGGCCATTGCCTGCCGTGCATCACGAACCGTAACCGCGGTAACGCCTTCGGGAAGATTGGAATCATCTTCGACGACAACGGCAACGGCCCCGGCACGAACAGCCCGGGGGAGGAAGGCATGGCCATCCACGGTTGCCCCGCGCAGGGCGAAAAACAACCCGCCCGGAATAACCGAACGGGAGTCGTAAAAAAGGCCTTGGATTTCCAGATCCGTAGCACCGGTGACCCGCACCGGCTCTCCGATAGATTGCAAAAGTTCGGAAAACCGCACTAAACCTCTCCCTGGCAGACTATACCCGCCACGTTTCCTGAATCAGCCCTGATCTGCCTCACTACGCAGCAGGGGCAAACCTTACCCAAACCTGATTTTTCGGCGCTATCTGCTGGCCCGGTTGCGGATTCTGCTCAACCGCGCGGCCACTCCCGAGAATTTTTACATTCAGGGAATTCTTTTCCATATATTGCATGACCTGGCGGATGCTCATGCCACGAAAATTGGGCATCATCCCCCCCCCGGCCACCTCATCGATCACACCTTCGGCAGCAGCGGGTGTCTGGTCCTCCAAAGCCGCGGAGGACGCCTCTTTCTCCGCTGTCTTTGCCTTCGCCTTCAAGGGCACATTGGGTGGCACCTTCAGGTAGCAGAGCGACTGGTGCGCGATCTCCCGGAAAGCCGGAGCGGCGACAACTCCGCCGTAGGAACTGGTTTTCGGTTCGTCGATCACGACCAGAATGGTAAGTCGCGGACGATCAGCCGGGACAAAGCCGACAAAAGATGCGGTTCGTTTTGTTGCGGAATAGCATCTCGTCATCGGATCGACCTTCTGGGCTGTTCCGGTTTTACCGGCAACCAGATAGCCGTCAACCACCGCGTTCAGTCCGGTTCCACCCTCTGACGTGACACTTTCCATCATCCTCGTCATTGTCTGGGAAGTATGAGCGGAACTGACCCGGCGACGAACCTCGGGAGTAAATTGGCGGATAACCGCTCCGGCATCATCCGTTATCTTGTCTACCAGGTACGGCTTCATCAGCAAGCCGCCGTTGGCAATGGCGGAAAGCGCCGTCACCAGTTGCAGCGAGGAAATTGAAAGACCCTGGCCAAACGAGATGGTTGCCAGGTCAATCGGGTACCAGCGGCTGCGGTCCCGCAGGTAGCCGGAAACCTCCCCCGGCAGATCGATACCGGTTTTTTCGCCGAACCCGAATTTCTTCAGGCTGGTCAGCAACCGCTCCGCACCAAGGCGGCTGCCGATTTTCGCCGAACCGATGTTGCTCGAGTATTTCAGTATTTCCGAGACCCGCAGATTGCCATACTTGTGGGTATCGTGAATTACCCTGCCGCCAATGGCGTAATTGCCGTTTTCACAATTGAAGGTATCGTTCGGGCCGACAATCCTTGCCTCAAGGGCTGAGGCAATCAGGAAGACCTTCATCGTCGAACCAGGTTCGAAAGTGTCGGCAATCACCCTGTTCCGCAGCGCATCATGGGAATAGCTGCGAAACGCATTGGGATTGAAGGTCGGATAGGAGGCCATTGCCAGCACTTTTCCGGTCTGGGGATCCATGACCAGGGCCATTCCTCCGGCCGCCCGGCTTTCCGCAACCGCCTTGGCAAGTTCCTTTTCAGCAACATACTGGATATTCTTGTCCAGTGTCAGGGTAATGTTATAGCCCTTGGACGACTTCTGGACGACCTTGTCCATCAACGCAATATCACGTCCCAAGGCGTCACGTTCGGTCACCAGGTACCCGGTATTGCCGAGAATCTGGGTATTGTATTTCAGCTCGATCCCCTCAAGCCCTTGCGGGTCAAGACCGGTAAACCCGATCACATGGGAGGCAACTTCGGAGTTCGGGTAAAAACGCCGTGACTCTTTGACAAAACCGATCCCGGCAATTTTCAACTCACGAATTTTACGGGTCAGATCAGGGGTGATCTGGCGTCGCAGCCAGACAAAACCCCTTTTGCCGGAAAGCTTTCGCTGGAGCGTTTCTCTCGGCATCCCGATAACCGGAGCCAGCTTTGCCGCGGCAGCTCTGGAATCGTCAATAAAGACCGGCTCCGCATAGCAGGAGTCCATTTCGATCGATACCGCAAGCGCCGCGCCGGAACTGTCATAGATCGTTCCGCGGGCAGGTGTCAGGGGAACAGTTTTCTGGTGCTGCCGCTCGGCAATTCTGGTCCAGTCGTCTTTCTTCAGGATCTGAAGATAAAAAGCCCGACACGACGTTGCGACAAAAAAAACGGCAAACAGGACTCCGATGATACGAATCCTGATTCGAGACCATTTTTCCTTGGTGTCCTTCATTTGACGACGATTACCTGCTGATCGCTGGGCAGATCCATTCCCAGGTCACCCTTAGCCAGAGACTCGATCCGTGCCGGATTTTTCAGGGAGGCAACTTCGAGCCGCAGCATGTTCTTTTCTTGCAGCAATCCCTTGTAAAGGTGATTGGCCTCTGTTATCTCCAGGTTCAAATCAACGACCTTCACCCGCGACCAGACGTGAAATAAGGAGAGAAGGGTAAGCAGGGTCAACAGAGTAATAAGGTAGGGAAAGAGATCCCATCTCTGTGAGGCGGCCAACTCCATTTTTTTCGGCGAGGCCACTTTGCTGAGTGCGGTTTTCGCAAATGACATGTCAGCAGGCTCCTTTCCCTCTAAAGTTTTTCGGCGGCCCGCAGTTTTGCGCTGCGGGAGCGGGGATTTGCAGTGATCTCTTCCGGTCCGGCAACCACCGGTTTCCCGGTCAGTTTGCGCAGAACGGGAACTTTGCCACAGACACACCTCGGAACACTTTTCGGACAGACGCAGCCCCGGGCAAATTCATTAAAGACGTTCTTCACGATCCGGTCTTCCAGAGAGTGGAAGGAAATCACGACGATCCGGCCGCCCTTTTTCAAAGATTCTATCCCGGCAACCAGCCCACGCTCCAGGCTGTGCAGCTCGTCATTTACGGCAATGCGCAAGGCCTGAAAGGTTCTGGTGGCGGGATGCAAGCGGGCTTCCCAGCGTGCCCGGGGAATGGCGCCTTTTACCAGGTCAACCAAACGCGCGGTTGTGGTGATCGGTGCCTCAGTTCGCGAGGCAACGATCATCGACGCTATCCGCCGTGCCCAGCGCTCTTCGCCAAAATCCCAGAGAACCTGTTCCAATTCCTTTTCCGAGAGACTGTTCACGAGATCGGCGGCGCTTCTGCCGGTTGAACCGTCCATCCTCATATCCAGTGGAGCATCCTGCTGAAAGCTGAAACCCCGTTCGGCCTTGTCCAGTTGATGGGATGACACACCGACGTCGAGCAGCAGGCCGTCAATCGAGTCGATCCCTTCCCGTGCCAGCACAGCGGAAAGATCGGCATAGTTTTCGTGAAAGAGCCTGACACGCTCACCAAAGACCGCCAGCCTTTCGGTCGCGGCAGCCAACGCCTCCTGGTCCCGGTCTAACCCAAGCAGGATTCCGTCAGGGGCGGAGTTTTCCAGAATTCCCCGTGCGTGCCCGGCACCCCCCAGGGTTCCATCCACATAAACCCCGCCGGAACGAGGCTGCAGATAGTGAAGAACCTCATCATAGAGGACTGATATATGGCGAAAATCGCCCACTACAACCCCAATTCGGCCAAAGCCGGCGAATCGTCAGGGAAATTTTCATCATCCTGACGGAGGACTTTTTCATATTCCGCAAGACTCCAGATCTCCGCTTTGTTCAAGAGACCGGAAAAGACGATTTCTCTCTCAAGGGAAGCACCTTTGCGCAGATGGGGCGGCACCAGGATCCGGCCAAGCTTGTCAGCGGAACATTCGACAGCAGGCGCCACGATTTTTCTCTTCACGGCCGCCAACTCAGATGATGAAAGCCCAAGACCGGTGCCTTTGACAAGCTTTTCCTCAAGGGCAAGCCATTCATGGTACGGATAGATCGCCAATCCGGAACAGGAAACCCCATCACCCAGCCGTACCGGGTTGGAATTGGTAAGGAAAAACCTTTCCTCGCCGAAGGATTCCACAAGGACTTCACGGAACTTCGCCGGAAGGCTCGTCCGCCCCT
>JAJZQA010000208.1 GCA_021810985.1 Deltaproteobacteria bacterium | reverse complement strand
TTTAATAACGCCTGAGCCTCCAGAGAATGGATTTCACTCTGCAAAGCCTGCGTTTCTCCGCGCGAAGAATCAATCTTGAGATCGATCTCCTGAAGTTGCGCCAGAATCCTCACGTTCTTACCCAAAACCTACCTCCTGTCTCACTGTTCCGGTCCAGCCCCTGGTCAATGGAATTATCGCCAGTTCATCGGTACCGGAACGGGTCCTTTTCACCTGTACACACCATGAGTTCCGCGACAAAATCCCGTGCACGCAACTCGCTTTTCAACCGGGAAACCAATCCTTCCACCATGGGAAGCTCCGAGGCAAAATGTCCCAGATCAACCAGCGCGACACCCAACGCCAAAGCCTCGTGCGCGTCATGGTATTTCACATCCCCGGTAACCAACACATCGGCGCCTTGGGAATGCGCTTCCCGCAGCAGTGAGGAACCGCTGCCCCCGCAAAGGGCAACCCTCCCCAGCATCCGACTTCCATCACCAACGAACCGCAACCCCTCCACGGCAAACTCTTCCTTGATCCGGGCAACGAACTGCTCCAGGGAAAGGGGCTCTTTCAGCATCCCGATCCGGCCCAGCCCCTTCCGTGCCCCGTTGTTCAATAGCGGGTACAAGTCCACGGCCGGCTCTTCATAGGGATGAACAGACCTGAGCTCCGCGAGCGCCGCTTCCACATCAGCCTTACGGAGCAATACCTCGATTCTGGTTTCTTCAGCGTATTCACGTTTTCCGATCGAGCCGATGAATGGAGCCGCTCCTTCATGGGGCGTAAAGGTTCCCTGCCCTTCCACCCGGAACGAACACTCGCTATAGTTGCCAAGGTTGCCGCTGAACCGGAACAGGGCCTGCGAGACCGTCTCTTCGTAGCCTTTCGGAACAAAAACGGCAAGCTTCACCAACACTTCGACATCCGTCACTGAAAGCGGAACCGCAGAAACGACCCCTAGCCTGGCAGCCAGCAGATCATTCACGCCGCCCTCGGCGATGTCAAAATTTGTGTGAAGAGAAACAATATTGAGAGAGCTGCGTAACGCTTTCCCGATGAGGGCTCCGGATGGATCGGCGAAATTGATGGTCTGCAGGGGACGGAAAATGAGCGGGTGGTGAGTCAGAAGGAGCTGGCACTGTGCGGCGACCGCGGCCTCGATCGCTTCGCCGCCGGGGTCAAGAGAAACCATGATTCTCGAAACCGGAGCGGCGGGATCACCCACCTGCAGTCCGACGTTATCCCATTCCTCGGCCAGCCGGAAAGGGGCAATAGTATCAATTATTTCAATAATGTCGAGTACTCTGGGTTTCATGTTCCCAGCCAAAAGAAAAGAGTGCAATCTCGGAAGGTTGCACTCTTTTCTCCACTGTTGGATATATTTTTCGGATACCTTGGCACCGTACAGGCATTCCCAATCATCCCATGGATATCAGGTGGTGGGCCCACCAGGATTCGAACCTGGGACCTACCGGTTATGAGCCGGTGGCTCTAGCCAGCTGAGCTATAGGCCCGCAAAGTGAAAAGTCATGATAAGATAAGCGATAACAGGTGTCAAGGCTTTTCATTCTACCAATGTGCTTACTACAGAATTGACCTGTTTCGCTTGAAATCGGCTGGAGGCATTCTCGAGTACCAGCGGCCATCTACTGGCAAAAGCCGCGCACCGCGAGCCTAGCTGCAAATTACCCGAATACCGGACAAAGAAGAATTGACAAATATCATCATTTGTTTTCTAGTAAAAAAATGAACAGAAAAAAAACCGATCAGAATCCGAAGCCCAAGAAACAGCAACTGGTGAGAGGTCAGGCACTCGACCTCACCATTGCCAACCTCGATGAAGATGGCTATGGCCTTGCGGAGCACGAAGGAACCCGAGTCCGCGTAACCGGAGCCTTTCCGGGAGAACAGGTTCGTGCGCGCATCACCTTTTCCGGCCAGCGCGACACCTTCGCCGATACATTTAAAATTATTCGCAAGTCACCGGAACGACTGGCAGTGCCGCCCTGCGCCAAGGCAACCTCCTGCGACGGCTGCCCGCTTATCCAGATGAAATACCAGGCACAACTGGACTGGAAAAAGGGGCTGGTCGAAGGAGCCGTCAGGCGCTACCCGGCACTCAGGGATACACCTATCCACCCGGTGCTTCCTTCGAAAAAACCGCTTGCATACCGCACCACGGCAAAGCTGGTAATCGCGGGAAAGTTCGCGGAGCCCAAAATCGGCATCTACCTGCGAAATACCCACGAGGTAATTGACCTGGGCGACTGCCAACTCCACCACCCGCTGGTCAACCGCATTACGGCAGCCACCAGGGAAGGTATCAGAAAAGGCAAGATTCCGATCTACAACCCCAAGACCGGGAACGGACTGCTGCGCTACCTGGTTGTGCGTGTTTCGGAACACGAAGATCGTGCCATGGTGGTATTCGTCACGAGTGAGCGCAGTTTCAACGAAATTCACCACCTGACGAAATTTTTGCAAAAGGCGGTTCCGGAAGTGACGGTGGTCGCGCAAAATGTCAACAACTCAACGGGAAACGCGATCATGGGTGACCGGGAATACTTCGTCACGAAACAGCAGACCCTTATCGAAAAACTCGGAGATACCCGCTTTTCGATCTCCCCCCGCTCGTTCTTCCAGGTTAACAACGACGGTGCCCAAACCATTTACAACCAGGTAAAACAGTGGTCGGCTCTCAGCGGCAAAGAGTCGGTAGTGGACGTCTACTGCGGAGTCGGCGGCATTTCACTGTTTCTCGCCGGCAGCGCGCGCGAAATACTCGGCATCGAGTCGGTGTCAGCGGCCGTGGCTGACGCTGACAAAAACGCTCGTTTGAACGGCATCCGCAACTGCCAATTCGAGGCAGGCGATGCCGCGGAGCTCCTCTCCGGCATCAGCGAAGAGGGCTTCGCCGCGGACATCATCGTTTTGAATCCACCCCGCAAAGGCTGCGCCGAAGAGGTCTTGCGGAGCTGTGCACACCTGAAACCCAAACGGATCATCTACGTCTCTTGCTCTCCTGTCACCCTGGCCCGTGACCTTAACATCCTGAAAGAATTGGGTTACCGGACTAGCGAAATCCAGCCGGTGGACATGTTTCCACAGACCACTCATGTGGAGGACGTGGCCCTCCTCGAAAGAGAACACGAGAACGCCTGATCGCACGATTTTCTTCCTTGACGGACCCGAATGATGGTGCTAGTGTTAGTAAAATTTACCGACCGGCCTTTTAAAGTAACCCTGTGAGGTTAACAAAGGTGGGGGCATGCAGCAATCCGTCCACATTGACTAGCCTAAAGCCTTTCCGCCTCGTAGCGGAAAGGCTTTTTTTGCGCCCCCCCCGGACAGCTCCCCTGAACAGTTCTTCACAGGTCTTCACACAGGAGGTTTGAAGTGAACAGAGAAACAACCGTCATCCTTGACGGAGTCGGAGTCAAACGGGCTCTTACCCGTATCGCGCACGAGGTTCTGGAACGGAACAAGGGCATTGCCGGCCTGGTGCTTGTTGGAATCCGCACTGGCGGAGATTATCTGGCCCAGGAACTGGCCTCCCGTCTGGAGGAAATCGAAGGCGTTGCGGTTCCGGTCGGCTCAGTGGATATCACCCTCTACCGGGACGACATCAAGAGTCAATCCGCCCACCTCCCGGTTGGAAAAACCGATATTCCCTTCAGTACTGAAGGAAAAAAAGTGGTCCTGGTGGATGACGTGCTCTTCACCGGCAGAACCATCCGGGCAGCCATGGACGCCATGATGGACCACGGCCGGCCCCAGTGCATCCAACTCGCGGTGCTGGTCGACCGCGGCCACCGGGAGTTGCCGATTCGCGCCGACTTCGTCGGCCGCAATGTTCCCACCAGCAGCAAAGAAAATATCCTGGTAACATTCGACGAAGCCAATCACCCGGTTGAAGTGGTGCTGGAGAAACCTTGATTTTTCACTATTATCTGGAGGGGCAGCCATGGCATTCAAACATAAAGACATCCTGGGACTGCAGGATCTGACGGCGGAAGAGATCGAGCTGCTGCTCAACACCGCCGACAACATGAAGGAAATCAGCAAGCGGGAAATCAAGAAGGTTCCGGCCCTGCGCGGCAAAACGGTGGTGAACCTGTTCTACGAACCGTCCACCCGCACCCGTACCTCTTTTGAGGTTGCGGCCAAACGGCTTTCGGCGGACACCCTCAATATCGCGGCCTCCACCAGCGCGGTCCAGAAGGGGGAAACACTCCTGGACACGGCACGAAACATCGAAGCCATGAAACCGGACATCATCGTCATGCGCCATGCAATCTCGGGAGCTCATGACTACCTGGCGAAACGTGCGTCCTTTTCGGTCATTAATGCCGGAGACGGTTCCCACGAGCATCCGTCCCAAGCGCTACTCGACATGATGACCATGCGTGAAAAGCTCGGTACCATCAAAGGACTCAAGGTTGCCATCGTCGGTGACATAACCCACAGCCGGGTCGCTCGCTCCAATATTTATGGATTAAGCAAGATGGGCGCCGAGATTTTCCTCGCCGGTCCGCCGACGTTGATCCCGCCCGGCGTGGAACGCCTCGGCAACATCACCGTCTGCGGCAAGATGAAGGACGCGGTGGAAGGCGCCGATGTCATCATGATGCTTCGCATCCAGCTGGAAAGACAAGGAAAGTCCCTGCTCCCGAGCATGCGTGAATACTCCCGCTATTTCGGGCTTTCCGAGGACTTGGTAAAGCTGGCAAAACCGGGCGTCCTGGTCATGCACCCCGGCCCGATGAACCGCGGGGTGGAGATCTGCTCCTCCGTGGCGGACGGCGCCAACTCGGTCATCCTCGAGCAGGTGGAAAACGGTGTGGCCGTCCGCATGTCCATGCTTTACCATGTCAGCGGCGGCGGCCCGACGGAATAACAAGTAATCCGGCAGGGGCGCGGCAAGCAGCGCCCCTGCAAACAATGACCATGAGGTGCCAAATGGATCTTTTAATAAAAGGTGGCCGTGTTATCGACCCGGCCCAGCAGATCGACGAGAAGCTCGACATCCTGATCGAAAACGGTACAATC
>JAJZQA010000207.1 GCA_021810985.1 Deltaproteobacteria bacterium | reverse complement strand
GAACGTCGAAAGTATTCAGTATTTCCGGTGGATCGTCACCCTATAGTATCCAGGTTAATCAGTCGGTTGCAGGCTTGGTGACAGTTATTCCAACTGCCAGTTCCGTTTCTCTTACCAGGGCCAGTGCTGCTGCTGGTACCGTTACCATAATTGTCACCGACAATATTGGAACAGTTGTACAGGCACAGGCTATTCTGCAGGCAATTCCTTAATGTGACAATTAAAACGCTAGTAGAGGCCTAAATCGTATAGTTGAATGCAAATGCCAGGGAATACCCTGGCATTTGCATTCAACTTCCTTTAAATCGTCCGAATTAGTACCCGCTGTAACCTCCCTTCTTGAAATCTCTACAACATGTGTGCAATAGTACGTCAGTGTCGGACGCGAATTAACTTATCTTAGAATTTGGAGTTGTTATGTTACGCTATTTGACAGCTGGCGAGTCCCATGGCCCTCAACTGAGCGCCATTGTCGAGGGACTGCCTGCCGGTCTGAAAATTTCAGCCGAAATAATAAATAAAGATTTGATTCGTCGCCAGGGCGGCTACGGTCGTGGTGGCAGGATGCAGATTGAAAAGGACGCTGTGGAAATCCTCTCGGGAGTGCGCTGGGGCACAACGATCGGTTCCCCGGTTACCCTAGCCATCAAAAACCGCGACTGGGAAAACTGGAATGAGAAGATGTCTGCCCGGGAAGAATCCCGCGACGACAGCATTCGCGTGACACGATCTCGTCCGGGACACGCCGACCTTGCCGGTGTGATGAAATACAATCAGAAGGATGTGCGAAATATCCTTGAGCGTTCCAGTGCGAGGGAGACGGCGATTAGGGTAGCAGTTGGCGCGCTTGCCAAGAGTTTTCTCGCTGAATTCGGTATTGCCGTGTATGGGTATGTGTCAGAGTTGGGCGGAATCGTTGCCGTCCGGCCTGATGTTTCTCTTGCGGCGCTTCAAGAATTGATTGCAACCTCCGAGTTTTATACCTTTGACGCCTCTGCGGAGAATCGCATGAAGGCCTTGGTGGATAATGCACGGGAAGGTGGCGACTCGGTTGGCGGGATTGTTGAAGTAACGGTTACCAATGCACCGGTGGGACTTGGTTCACATGTCCAGTGGGACCGGAAAATCGATGCACGGTTGGCCATGGCTGTCATGAGTATTCAGGCGTTCAAAGGAGTTGAAATCGGCATGGGGTTTGAAGCCGCCCGGCGGCCGGGTTCCCAGGTGCATGACGAAATTTATTATGATTCAGTGCGTCTGACCCAAGGTGAAAGACTGGGTTACTATCGAAAAACCAATAATGCCGGTGGAATCGAGGGCGGCATCACCAATGGCGAGGATATCGTCATCCGTGCCGCCATGAAGCCAATTCCCACCTTGTATAAGCCCCTCATGTCGGTGGATATTGCCTCACGGGAATCGGTTGAGGCAACGGTAGAAAGATCGGATGTCTGCGCTGTTCCTGCAGCCACGGTAGTTGCAGAGTCAGTTGTCGCCATTGAGATTGTCAATGCTTTCCTGGAGAAATTCGGCGGTGATTCGATCGCGGAAATACACCGAAATTACGAAGCGTATCTTGAATATTTGAAGGAAATATGACGCAAAATGTTATTTTAACCGGTTTCATGGGCACAGGTAAAAGCACTGTTGGAAGATTGCTCGCAGCTCACTTGAAATACTCTTTCCGTGACCTTGATTCACTCATTGTTGAGAAGGAGGGTCAATCCATCAACACTATTTTCGCCGATCGGGGTGAAAGCTATTTCCGGGAGGTGGAGTCTTCTGTGTTGAGAGCCGTTTTGCGGAGATCTTCCCAAATTGTTTCAACGGGTGGTGGTGCGGTGATTCGTCCGGAAAATCGTGACCTCATGCACAATTCGGGCGTTGTCGTAAATCTCACGGCATCACCGGAGATAATCTTACAGCGACTGCACTCGGATGAAGCACGGCCTTTGCTTCGAGGTTCGAAAAGCCTTGCAAGTATTCAAAAACTGCTAATGGACCGGGAAGCGTATTATGCTGATGCAGACATTAGAATTGACACTGATGGGAAAAATGTGGAAGATGTTGCCCGTGATATTCTGGATTTTTTAGAAAGAGGGGCATAACTTTGCAAAAACTTCTGGTGAGCCTTGGGGAGAGAAGTTACACCATTCAGATCGGCAGCGGTACCCTTTCTTCATTGGGCGAGTTGTGTTCTGAACTGGCACTCGGGTCCACGGCAGCTATTGTTACGAACTCCACTATCGGTAAGTTTTACTCACAGGCAGTACAAGCATCTTTAGGCAATGCTGGATATATTACCCACCTGATCGAAATCCCGGATGGGGAAGCCCACAAGAATTCCGTAACACTGAATCGTATTTATGACGCTTTGCTCGATGCTGGCCTCGGACGTGATTCCTTCCTGGTTGCGCTGGGTGGTGGGGTAGTCGGAGATATCACCGGCTTTGCTGCGGCGACTTTTCTGCGGGGAATTCCTTTTGTTCAGGTGCCGACAACTCTATTGGCGCAGGTGGATAGCAGCGTAGGGGGCAAAACCGGCATCAATCATGCTTTGGGAAAAAACCTCATCGGTTCCTTTTATCAACCGAGTATGGTCCTGATCGATACCGAGACCCTGACGACACTGCCGGACCGGGAATATCTCAGTGGACTGGCGGAAGTCCTGAAATATGGGATCGTTTGTGATCGGGACTTTTTTGTTTTTCTTGAGAATAATGTCGAAAATCTTCGCAAACGTGACCTGACTTGCCTTAAGGAAGTCATCAGGATTTCGTGCTCACGCAAGGCGTCAGTTGTCGAGCGTGATGAAAAAGAGGGCGGGTATCGTGCTGTCCTCAATTTCGGACATACGTATGCCCATGCCATTGAACGTCTTACCAACTATACTTCTTTTCTGCACGGCGAGGCCGTAGCTATCGGTATGGTACAAGCGGCAAAGCTTTCTGAATTGAAGGGCTATGCTGATCGTCACGATACCGCGCTTATTATCAACCTGTTGAAATCCCTTGGCCTACCTGTTGACCTTGTACCTTTTCCCGTTGACCAGTATTATCAGGCTTTACTGAAAGATAAAAAGATGCGCTCTCAAGGTATTAACTTCGTTTTCAATAAAGGGATTGGTGATTCTGTTATTGAAAACGTATCTGACTGGGACTTCCTGCTTCAGGTTGTTCGAGGTGAGGTGTAGCGATGGAAAAGGAATCAACCTCTTTCTGGGCGGATATAAAGAAATACGAGGATAACCTGACAAAGGACCCGAACTCCTATTGTTTCGCCCCGCTCTCTGAACTCTATCGTAAATTAGGTCTGCTGGATGATGCCGTAGCTGTGGCGAATAAGGGTATAGAAGCACATCCGCTGTATATCGGCGGTTTTATGGCGTTAGGCCGTGCCCTGTACGAAAAGGGCAGTCGTGATGAGGCAAAAGCCGCACTGGAGAAAGTTGTCCTGGCAACACCGGAGAACTTGCTTGCGCAAAGAATACTCAGCCAGATATATCAGGAGGAAGGTAATCTGACTGCCGCCGAACGTGCTCTGCAGCTTCTGGTTACCTTTAATCCCGAAGATACGGAAAGCTCCATTGCGTTAGAGGTGTTGCAACGTTCGATGCACAGGTCCGAGGAGAGTGAGCCCCTTTCTGCCTCATCTTCTGATTTGTTTGAAAACAGCAGCGAAGAAACTGCTGAAAGTTCTTGCCCACCGGAAGAAGTGTCATTGCCTGTTTCAACATCGCCTGAGTGTTTGCCTGAATCTATCGATCCGGAAGTTGCCCTCGACCAGTCTTGGTCCGCCGAGGACTCTTTTTCGTTTGATGAAACGCCAGAAACTGAAACCGCGATATTCCCTTTGCCGACCGTAACCCTTGCGGAACTATATGAAGTGCAGGGCTTTCTAGAGAAGGCACTGGGAGTTTATCAGGATCTGTTGAAAAAAGACCCTGAAAGCCGTCTGCTGAAGGAAAGAACTGCTGCTTTATCGATTCGTCTGGCAGGAGAATCAAATCTCTCATTGCCTGAATCAAACTGCGCAGCATCGGAAATTGAAGAAACAGGTTTGCCTCAGGGAACCCCTGCCGCGGAACTCACAGAAAATGGCCCAGGGCAATTTTGTCCCACAGGTCAGGGGGCGGATGAAAAGACCCTGGATGTGTTGGGGCAATGGCTTGATGCTATCAGGAGGCGAAAAGAATGTCGATGAAAACGGTTTTGCAGGAGATTGTCGAGAGTGTTGACGGGGCGCTTGGCGCCGTTGTGATGGGCTATGATGGAATCCCGCTCGATGAATATATCCCGCACGGTTCCCCGATTGATTTGCAGGTGTTATCCGTAGAATATGCTACTGTTCTTAAGGAAGTCAGAAAGGCAGTTGATGTCCTAGGGTCTGGAATCATGGAAGAGATATCGATCAATACCGATGTTTCCCGGGTCATCATCCGTGTTCTCGATGACGATCTGTTTGTAATACTTGCCCTGCTTCTCGATGGGAATTACGGTAAAGGGAGGTATGTCCTTCGCCAGCAGTCTTCCCGCATATTGGAAATACTCCAGTAGGAGAGTACTGTTATTGACTCATTAACCAGTTGCGGATTGGACGTCTGCCGGGAACCTTATACTGCATCAATTCCAGCTATCCTTGACAGGACCTCGGGGTTTTTATGAAGATTTTAGTGATACACGGTCCGAATCTGAACCTTCTCGGAACTCGCGAACCGGACGTTTACGGGACTCTTACCTTGGATGACATTACTGCATCTCTTACACAATTGGCTGCTCAGCTGGGATGCGACATTTCCGTGATTCAGTCCAATTCCGAAGGCACGCTTGTCGATTCGATACAGTCCGCCCGAGGACTATTTCAAGGGATACTCATCAACCCTGCCGCCTATACCCACACCAGTGTGGCAATTCGTGATGCCCTTTCCGCGGTTGCTCTGCCAACGGTAGAGGTACATCTTTCCAATATTCACAAGCGCGAGGAATTTCGCCGCCACAGTTATATTGCTCCGGTTGCTGTCGGACAGATTTCAGGTTTTGGCACCGACAGTTATCTGCTCGGACTGCGAGCCCTGATAAACCACCTGCG
>JAJZQA010000206.1 GCA_021810985.1 Deltaproteobacteria bacterium | reverse complement strand
TTTCGTTATCGGATCCAACCCCACGGAAGCACATCCCATGGCAGGCGACAAGATCATGTCCTCCGTCGTCAGCGGCAGAAGCAAACTGATCGTGGCCGACCCACGCCGAATCGAACTCGCTGAAAAAGCCGACATCTGGCTGCAGCACAGACCCGGCACCGATATCCCGCTCCTGAACGGCCTGATGCACATCATCATCAAGGAAGACCTGCACGACAAGACATTCATCGAAGAGCGGACCGAGGGCTTTGAAGCGTTGAAGGCCACCGTTGAGACATATACACCGGCACGGGTTTCCGAAATGACCGGCGTTCCTGAAAAACTGCTCTATGACGCAGCTCGTCTCTATGCGACGACAGCCAAGGCCATGCTCTGCTACACCCTGGGCATCACCGAGCATATCTGCGGTGTGGACAACGTCATGAGCACCGCCAACATCGCCATGCTCACCGGTCACCTGGGCAAGGAAGGCTGCGGTGTCAACCCGCAGCGCGGACAGAACAACGTCCAGGGCGCCTGCGACATGGGTGCGCTGCCCGGCGATTACCCCGGCTACCAGAAAGTGGCGAATCCGGAAGCACAGGCCAAGTTCGAAAAGGCCTGGGGCGTGAAGCTGAGTCCCAAGGTCGGCCTGATGATCCCCGACATGATGGACGAAGCGGTGGAAGGCAAACTGAAAGCAATGTACGTTCTGGGTGAAGACCCGGTCATGACCGATCCGGACGCTCATCATATCAGGAAGGCCCTTAACACGATGGAATTCGTCGTGGTGCAGGAGCTGTTTATGTCCGAGACGGCCAAACTGGCTGACGTCATCCTGCCAGGCGCCAGCTTCGCGGAGAAAGACGGCACCTTCTCCAGTTCCGAACGTCGCGTACAGCGCGTACGCAAGGCAATCGAGCCCATCGGCGACAGCAGGCCTGACTGGTGGATCATCTGCGAAATCTCGAAACGAATGGGATACCCCATGGATTATGCCAATCCTGAGGCGATCTTCAACGAGATGGCGTCCCTGACACCTTCCTACGGCGGAATCACCTACGAGCGAATAGAGCATACCGGACTGCAATGGCCCTGCCCTACCCTCGACCACCCGGGAACACCGATCCTCCATACCAAGAGCTTCACTCGCGGAAAAGGTCTCTTCAAGGCGATCGAGCACACACCGCCCGCGGAAATGCCGGACGAGGAGTATCCGTATCTCCTCTCCACCGGACGGATCCTGTACCACTACAACGTCACCACTCGCTATTCATCCGCCCTGGAAGCGCACCGTCCGGAAGAAATGGCCATGCTTCATCCGGCGGACGCCGCTACCCTCGGCGTATGCACGGGTGATAAAGTTCGGGTGACATCCCGTCGCGGCAGTCTCGTGACCAAGGTGAATGTTACCGACAAGGTCTTGACCGGCATGCTCTGGATGAGCTTCCACTACAAGGAAACTCCCACCAATGAACTGACCGTAAATGCCTTCGACCCGGTAAGTAAAACCGGTGAATATAAAGTTGCCGCGGTCAGAATAGAAAGAGCCGCAGAAGTATAAAACCAATTCCAGATCAAGGATGATCTCAAGGCGGCGAGGATTGAGGCTGCGAGGCGTACTGAAAAGTACGTTGAGCAACCGAAGACGAGCCAACGCAGAGAGGGCCTTGATATGGAATTGGAATAAGGCCGAAAAAAGCCGGACTCGCTCTGGGTCCGGCTTATTCCACTCCTCGGACCTACATCCCCACGAATGGTGCGACAAGCATGGACAACTCGAAAAATAGCGCAAACGACTTCGCAATATCCGCTGTCAGAGGTAAATCAATGTGTGCGGGAGTTACCGGCGTCATCCTTGCCGGCGGCAATTCCAGCAGAATGAAGAGCAACAAGGCCCTTCTGCCATTCCAGGGAGAGCTGTTTATCGAACGGATTTACCGGCAGTTGGCGAGCATCTTTCCTGACATACTTCTGGTGACCAATAAACCCGAGCTGTATGATTTCCTGCCGTGCACCAAAGTGGCGGATATATACCCGGGCATGGGGTCATTGGCAGGGATTCATGCCGGACTTTGCATCAGCAAAACCCCTTATATCTTTGTGGTCGCCTGCGATATGCCGCTGGTTAACACATCTCTGATCAGGCGTCTCGTGTCCGCGGTACATGGACAGGATGTCGTCATGCCGGAGGGCAGCGGGGGACTGGAACCGCTTCATGCCGTCTATGGCAAAGAGGCCCTGCCGGCCATGGAAGAGTCGCTTTCAAAGGGCAAGGTAAAAATAGTGGAATGCTGCGAAAGGTTGAGGTCAACCATTCTGACCAGGGACGTGGTTGCCGGAATCGACCCGGCATTTCTTTCCTTCAGGAATATCAATACTCCTGAAGATTATTTCACTTTCAGGGAAGAGACGGATAGTGACCAGAATGAAGAGACCGTAGCACCTCTGAAAAATTACTGAAACAAAACGTAACCGGAGTGGGAGAAACAGGGAATGCTGCAATCGATTTCAATGGAAAAGGCTCTTGAAATTTTTCAGGAGTACGCGTCAACGGTGGGAATGGAAGAAATAGCCATTACCGACTCTTTTGAAAGAATTCTGGCCGAAGACATTGTGGCCGGATTCCCTCTTCCGCCATTCTCTCGCTCTCCCCTGGACGGCTATGCGCTCTGTGCCGCCGACACTGCCGGGGCAGATGAACTCAGCCCTGCTTCCTTGCGGGTCAGCCAGACTATCTATGCGGGCGAGATGCCGGCCGGACCACTTCTGTCCGGTGAAACCGCCGCCGTCACAACCGGCGCTCCGTTGCCGGAGGGCTGTGACACGGTAATAAAATTCGAGGCGATCAGCCGGGTTGGGGACACCATAACAATCAGCTCCGCCCTCCGGGCCGGAGACAATGTCGTTCCCCGAGGAGAAGATATCGACCGGGGCGAAAAGGTCCTTGAAAGAGGCTCAAATATTACTCCTGCCGCGGTGGGACTGTTGGCGTCTCTGGGATTGCAGAGAGTCAAGGTGTTCAAAAAGCCCAGGGTGGCGGTAATTTCCACAGGAGATGAATTGTTGGACCTGGGCGAACCACTGAGACCGGGAAAAATTTACAACAGTAATCTCCATCCCCTCTCCGCGCAGATCAAAGAGTCAGGTGGAATACCCTTCCCGATCGGAGCAATTCCGGACGAGAAAACCGCCATTGCCGCTGCCCTCAAAAGCGCCTTGATGGAATACGACATGATTATAACCACCGGAGGGGCCTCTGTCGGCGGCAAGGACCTGGTCAAGGAGGCCATTGTTTTGAGTGGTGCCAACACCCTCTTCTGGAAAGTCGGGATGAAACCGGGAACTCCCGCCGTCTGCGGCGAAAAAGACGGGAAATTGATCGTCGGTCTTTCCGGCAACCCTTCGGCGGCAATGATTACCTTTATCATGCTGGTGCGGCCAATTCTCCGGACCATGGCCGGAAAGAGATCCACAAACCTGCCGGTGGTCAGCGCTGAGATGGAAGAACCGTTCAGAAAGAAAAGCTGTCAGCGTCGCCTGCTGAGGGCTATTGTCACCTGGAAAAACGGGGCCTATCATGCAATTCCGGCGGGAATACTAAGCCCGGGCGCACTGAAATCCATGGTGGCATGCAATGCCCTGATCGACATACCGGCCGGGCACGGCCCCCTGCAGAGAGGTGAAAAAGTTTCGGCGGTTCTGCTGCCCGCACTCTACTGCCTCTGAAGATGCTGGAGATAGTATTTATCGTTAGTACAACAACCGGAGGGATTTTATGGAGAAACCGCCGATCGTGGCAGTCGTGGGAAAGTCGAACGCCGGCAAAACCACCTATCTGGAAAAACTCATCAAGGAGTTAAAGAGCAGAAATATAAAAGTCGGAACGATCAAACATGATGTACATAGCTTTGACATCGACAAACCCGGCAAGGACACCTGGCGTCACGCCCAGGCAGGAGCGGATGCGGTAATCATATCTTCTCCTTCCAAAGTTGCCGTAATCAAAAGCATGGAACACGAGATGAGCCTTGATCAGGCAGCGGAATTCATCTTCGATATGGATATTATCCTCACTGAAGGATACAAGAGATCAGCCAAACCAAAAATAGAAATTAACCGTATGGCCCACTCCAGCGAACTGTTGTGTACCCCCGACGAGTTGATCGCTTTGGTAAGCGACGCAGACTGGAATCTCGACGTGCCGATTTTCGATCTGGACGATGCTGCGGGTGTAGCCGACTTGTTACAAAGAAAATACAACTTGCCAGGTTAGTAAAAGGGAATGTTTTCTTTCCAGTCAAGAGAACCACACCTCTATGTACCGAAAACTTAATTGGTCTGCCGGCGAATCCCCATATACATCCCAGACTCAATCGTTACGTAAGAAAGAACTATTCCAGTACGATCCGCTATTACAAGAAAAGGAGATACACCCGTATGAAAGTATGTTTTCCGGTTATTGCAAATCAAGGACTTCAAAGCACGATTTATGGACATTTTGCTTCAGCGCCGCTTTTTCTCGAAGTTGACACCGACACCGGCGAAGTGTCTTCCATACCAAACTGCGACCGGTCCGACCCGGATGCCGGCAGTAATCCGTTCAAGGCCCTCGTCGGCCGGCAACTGGACGGCATAATTGTAGGCGGAGTAGGAGACGGCATGCTGCAAATGTTGAACATGATGGGATTTAAAGTTTTTGAGGCGGAGACGGAAAGTCTCCAGATGAATATCGAGCTTTTCGAAAAAAATGCCTTAACCGAAGCGGAAATACAAAACAGTGAAGAGGCAGGAAGTTGTGCGGATGTTGAGGATGGCCACCAGTGCAGCCATTCCCATGGTGAGGAACATAACTGCGGACATGCACATTAAGAGTTATCGGGGTATGCATCGGGTGCTACTAAGCACCCGAGTTCTCTGACTGACGATAGTATGGGGAGGAAATTGGAATTACTGCTTCGCCTTAAAGGCGGCGGAATTATCTTCCGGACAACCATTTATCCTCCAGCTGGTCAATAAACCTCTTGTGATCTTCCGTGATTGATTTGAATCGCTTGATAAACTTTCGGCCCTCTTCAGTCAGAATAGTTCCTCCACCGCCCCCCTTGCCCCC
>JAJZQA010000205.1 GCA_021810985.1 Deltaproteobacteria bacterium | reverse complement strand
GAGGTCGCTACGGAATCTCTCGCGAAACCCTACTTTCAACTCCTGGAAAGGCTTGACGGCGTATCATCGGCAGGCACTATTGCCGTGGAACTGGCAATCCCTCTTGATGAGGCACGGGAGTTCCTGGCATTCGCCTTGGCTGAAGGCATTATTGACCTGCGCTAGCCTTAGATGAAAGGCGCTGATTCCGGCTGTTACTTTACAACTTTCGCGAAATAGGGTAGGGTTTTCCGGTATTCGTTTTGGAACTGCCTGGTTGAGAGAAAATCTGAAGGGAAGTTTAAACGAAATTTTTTTGACTTTTATAATTTTTTATTAGAATCACCGCAATTATTTTTTTGTTTCTTTTTTTTGTAGTCCTGTACGAATCAGCACTCCCTGGTGCCTCTGCCGGTGGATGTGCTGTCTATTGAAGAAAAAGAGGGCTTTATTATGTTTGCCAGGATTGAAATTGATCGGTCCAGGTGCAAGGGGTGTGGTCTGTGTGCACGTGCCTGCCCGAGAAGGTTGCTGGACCTGGATGTGCCTGAGGACGAAATTTCGCAGGCGTTCGCGGTTTTACAGTGTCAGGAAAAATGCGTCGGTTGCGCGCAGTGCGCCGAGATGTGTCCCGATCTTGCTATTAGCGTTTACAGTAAACAGAAAAACGAATTCACCGGCAGGTCCAGCAACTCGTTCAAGGAATACTCCGGCATCGTGACAGCTCTTTTGGAGAAAACATCGAGCCGTGAAAAAGTGTTTTCGCGATGGATACTTACTTCGCAACGGAGATGAGAGGGGTTTTTCGACCAGAACGGAGGCGGCCTGTTCCGTTCCATATTGTCAATGGCTTGTCAGGTTGTTTTGATATTCCGTGAACCCCGGTTCCCCCCATGCTGCGGCTGCCTGGTCTGGTGAGATGTAGTAAAGTCTTGTAAAAATAAAAAATTTCCTTAAGATAGCACCACGCTCATGAGTGATTTTGCGGCAGAGAAGGAGATCTGACACTCTGCCTGACAGGAGGCGCATACTATGCATCAAGATTCCGCTCAAGTCTCCAACACAGTCTTGCTAGTTGATGATGAACTGTTTTTCAGGAAACTTCTAGGTACTATGCTCGCGGAAAAGGGATTCTCGGTGGTAGCGGAAGCTGCCGATGGAGTTGAGGCGGTTGAAAAATACAGTCTGCACCGTCCCGAATTGGTTATTATCGATATTTATATGCCGAAAAAAAACGGCTTTGATGCAACAAAGGATATCTTGTCCATGAATCCGAAGGCTAAGGTGGTGATCTGCAGCGGCTTGGGTTATGATGAGGATGCCAAGGCTGCATTGGCGATTGGGGCGAGGGATGTGATCCTGAAGCCATTCATTCCCCAGGAAGTCATCGAAATTGTTACCCGGGTGCTGGCCGAAAAATAATCCCGCTTCGAAATGATTGTGGATGATACCTTGTCGCCGTGCTACAGTGACTCTGTGTCCTAAGGATGTATCTCGCGTCGCGCAGGTTGTCGTTCTATCCTTAAAGGGGTGAGCCGTATGGTTCGCCCTTTCTTGTTGGTGGGTGCTAGCTTTCCGGAATAAAACATCTTCCCGGTGACCCGGGTCGGACATTTTCATTGCGACGTATTATGTCTCACTCTGATGGTATTTACTGACCTGTCACTATCTGAACTGGTCCGGATACGCACTCAAAAGTTTTTGTAAAACTGTTGCAATGTCGATCCGCGGCATTACCGCCGGTACGTCTCGGTTTTTCGCTCGTTTGAGACGTGCATCTCGATCTCCACTTGATGTTTTTCAATAGCCTTGAAAAAAATAGCTTTCGCTAACCGGCACTACCACTGTCTGCTTTTTTGCGCTATATTTCGATCGTTTCCCTTGTATCGTAACGGCGGAACGACTGCCCACGCATGAAGAAAAGGCCTGTCATGTCATTGAACGTATACACCAGCAACAGGATGGAGCTTCTGCTGGAAACGTTTGCCGGATCGTTGGTGCGGCCTGCTGATCCCTTTGCCCCGGAAATCATTGTCGTCCAGAGCAAGGGCTTGCAGCGCTGGCTGGCGATGGAACTGGCGAAGCGGTTCGGCGTTTGGGCAAATGCCGACTATCCCTTCCCGAATAAATGCGTCTGGGACCTGTTCAGAAAAGTACTGAAGGATCTTCCCGAGACCTCCCCTTTTGAGCCTTCTTTCCTGATCTGGCGCCTAATGCGAATACTGCCCCTGCACCTTGGAACTCCCGCCTTTGCGAGTCTGCAGGGCTACCTTGGCGGGGAAAATCACGATCTCAAACTTTTCCAGTTGTCGGAAAAAATTGCTGATACCTTTGATCAGTACACGCTCTTCCGTGGCGATCTGCTGGAAAAGTGGGAGGCGGGGGAGGAGAGTCACTGGCAGGCGGAACTCTGGCGGGCCCTGGTGGCTGAAACCGGCAATCTTCATCGTGCCGAGATCCAGCGGCGCTTTTTCCAGTCCCTTGCGGAAGGTGCGGGCAGCGCGGGCAGTTTCCCTTCGCGCATCACGCTCTTCGGTATTTCATACCTGCCGAAATTCCATCTTGATTTTCTGGCTGCCGTTTCCACGTTCAGCGAGGTGAACCTGTTCGTGATGAGTCCCTGCCGGGAGTATTGGTCGGATATTCTGCCGGCGCGCAGCCTGGTGCGTCTTGCTCCTGAAAACCGGACGCATCGCATTGAAGGCAATCCACTCCTGGCTTCCCTGGGCAGGCTGGGCAGGGACTTCTCGGAGATGATCCTTGATTACGGCGAGGCCGGCGGTGGAAACGAAGACCTGTATCGTCAGACCTCCGGGTCCACTCTTTTGGAACTGCTGCAGAACGATATCCTTGCCCTGGAAGGATCTGGTGAGTCTCTGACAGGAAAGATTTCAATCCGGCCAGACGATCCTTCCCTGAAAGTTCACTGCTGCCATAGTCCGATGCGCGAAGTGGAAGTGCTTCATGATACTCTGTTGGAGATGTTCTCCACGTTGAAGGATCTGACGCCGCGTGACATTTTGGTCATGACCCCGGATATAGAAACCTATGCTCCCTACATTTCCGCGGTCTTTGATGGGAGCCAGGGCGGGGGCAGGCGAATCCCCTATTCCATCGCGGACCGGAGTATCCGCTGTGACGGATTGTTGACCCAGGCGCTGCTGGCAATTTTCGATCTTCCCGGCAAAAGATTTCCGGTGACCCGTGTCCTGGAGATTCTTTCCTTCCCATCAGTGTGCGCCTCATTCGGAATTGATGCGGCGGATCTCGACCAGATCCGTACCTGGCTTGAGGAGCTGCGCGTTCGCTGGGGGATGGACGAAAACGAGCGGGAGCGGGAAGGTTTTCCCCGCTATCGGGAGAACAGTTGGCGAGCCGGACTTGACCGGCTGCTCCTCGGTTATGCGATGCCTGATGAGAATGCGCTGTTTGACGGCATTCTGCCCTTTGATGACATGGAAGGAGATGGTCCGGAACGTGCTGGTAAACTGGTCCGTTTTGTCGAGTCGCTGTATGGCCTGGTTGAAAAACTTGACCGGCAGCGGACCCTTGCGGAGTGGGAAATACTCTGCCGGGAAATTCTGGCCGATTTCTTCGTGCCCGGCGAGGACGAATCGCAGGAGCTTTCCTTTCTCAATGAACTTTTTGATTTCCTGCGGCCCCTGCCGGAACTGACTGATTTTCGCGAAGCAGTTGGCCTGCCGATATTTCGTTCCTGGCTGCAGAGCGCGCTCGAGCGGCAGGAGCGCGGTCTCGGCTTCATGACCGGAGGGGTGACCTTCTGCGCCATGCTGCCGATGCGGAGCATTCCTTTCCGGGTCATCGTCCTGCTCGGTATGAACGACAGCGGCTTTCCCCGGCAAAGCAGACCAACCGGCTTCGATTTGATTGTACGGGAGCCGCGGCGGGGAGACCGTTCCTTGCGGGATGAAGACCGCTATCTCTTCCTCGAAGCGCTACTTTCTGCCCGTGAAAGTTTTGTGCTGAGCTATACGGGACAGAGCATTCGGGATAATTCTCAGCTTCCTCCATCGGTGCTGGTGGATGAGCTGCTTGAATACCTGGAGCGGCGCTTCAGCGATGGGAGCGAAACCTTCCCGGCCAGACTCGTTACCCGACACCGTCTGCAACCATTCAGCCCGGAATATTTTTCCGGGGAGGGGAAACTGTTCAGCTTTTCCGAAGAGAATTACCGGGCCGTTCGCTTCCGTTTGGCGGGGGTCCGTCCGCTGTCACCGTTTTTTTCGGAACTGCTCCCGCGGCCTCCGGCTGATTTGCGGGAAATCTCTCTCGAGAATCTTCTGGCCTTTTACGATAACCCGGCAAGGTATCTGCTGCGGACCCGAATCGGCATCCGGCTGGATGATCTGGCGCCGCCTCTTGAAGACCGGGAACCCTTCGGACTTGAACCGCTGGACGCTTACCTGATTCGTCGCGAAATGCTCGAAGAGCTGCTGGCGGGCCGGGTGACCGGCCAGTTGCTTGACTTGACCAGGGCCAAAGGGATACTGCCTCCGGCGCGGCAGGGCGAACTTCTCTTCCGGGGGCTGGAGAGTGAGGTGGCGGACTTTGCCGCCGGGATCCGCTCGTTGACGGCTGACCGGCCGGCTCTTGAGCCGCTGGAGCTGGAGTTGGAGATCGCCGGGTTCCGGGTTTCCGGGCGGCTTTCCGGGATCTGGCCCGAGCAACTGCTACGCAGCCGCTGCGCCAAACGTTCCGGACGTGACCAGTTGCGCCTCTGGATCGAGCATCTGCTGCTCCACGAGCTGCAATGTGAGGGCTATCCGCGGGCAAGTGTTCTGGCGACGACCGACGGCATCTTGCGCCTGCGCCCGGTGAACGAAAGCAGTGAGTATCTTCGTCAGTTGCTGGAAACTTACTGGCAGGGCTTGCGGAAGCCACTGAAGTTTTTTCCCCGGTCATCCTTGGCCTTTGCCAAAAAAGGGGATCTTGGCAGCGCCCGGATCGCCTGGAACGGTGACCGTTTCCCTGAGAGGGTCGATCCTTACTACCAGCTTTGTTTTGGGGATACGGATCCGCTTGATGAAGAATTCGTACGTCTGTCGCAAACACTCCTAGAGCCGCTGCTGCGGCATTGTGAGGGATAAGTATTCGGA
>JAJZQA010000204.1 GCA_021810985.1 Deltaproteobacteria bacterium | reverse complement strand
TTTGGCATAACTTACCTTTGCCGAATCAAATAGTATCCGGACCGATTCGGCATGACCGGTACCGCCTGCTGAAACCTCTTCATAGCGCGGATTACTGGTCTTGCCGCCGCTATAGCCGGAGGTCACGCTGATGACCCCGGCCAATTTCTCAAAGGGTGGCTCCATGCACCAGAAACAGCCACCGGCAAAGGTCGCCGTTTCCAGGCTGGCCGCCGCGGCCCGAGGTATCAAGTGCCGGATGCCTGAAGTGACGAAACAGGATCCGCCGAAAACGAGCAGCAGCAGTGCCGATAACGTCACAGAAAAATTCTTCAAGATGATTTCTCCCTGGACAGAAGATTATGCCAGCCCGAAGTGGGGTACGGTCGGTTTCGGCAGGATCCTGACGGCTTCATTTTTTGCCTTGTAGATGGAGGAAATTTCAATAATGGCCGTTGTAACCATCGCCGCCACCGAAAATCTGTCGACATTCCCTCCGGCGCCGAGAAACTGGCTGTAGTGATAGAGCACTGAGCCATCGGGCTGTACGACAATCCTCCCGATTTTCAGTTCCGTGCTCTGGTAGTGCATGAAGAAAGCACTGATCTGCTGGAACATCTCATCGGTAACTTCAACGGCCATCACGGCCACGGTAAAATTGAGTGTTTGAATAATTGCCTGGGGAATTCTGATGGAGCAGGAAACAACCCGGCTGGGCAGTCCTGGTGTATCGGGCGTCGGCACGATGAGTGAGAACCAGATCGTGTTCTTGGCTGTCTCTTCATATTTGATTTCCTTGGATTCAAGATAATCTTTGACCGCTTTCAGGGCCGGGTTCATTGTTCATTTCCCTTCTTGGTAAAGTTCAATTGGCGGTGGAGGTGCAGGGCCATCCAGGCGAGTGTCGCGACCCCGAGGAGTAAGAGCGACCAAAGTACAATCGTCTTTGTGTCATAAGGGAGGAAAGGTTTTCGGAGTGCCGCTTTTCCGGCCAGAGGAACAAGCGTCCCCGCGAGCGCGGTTCCCGCGATATACCGTTCCTTCTGCTGGTCGGAAAATTGGCGAAACAGGGTGCTGTCGCCAGGTGCGCACCTTCCCGGGTTCCCGCTGCCGAATGCCAGCTGGAAGGGGCCTTCGCCGCGGGCAAGAAAGAGAATCCGTGCTGGTAGCCAGCCCAGCTCGATCTGCGGGAGGCCTTTTCCGATTCCGCCACCGGCCTGGTCTACCCGCATCAACCGGTAGCGGTCGCTGGAGACCGGCAGGACCACATCGGGGGAGGTCAGCGTTTCGCCTCTGATGCGCAGGCGGTAGAGAAGGATGGTTGGCCCCTGCTTCCAGGGATCATTTTCCGTTGGTCGCGAGAAAAAGCTGGCTTGAATGAGAGTATTTTCCTGGGGAAGCTGGACCCGTACCCGGTCAACCGGCATCAGTCCGCTGGTTGTAAAGAGGTAGTCGCCCGTTCGGTTCGAGCGTGGCGCGGCGGTGACGCGTGTCCAGTGCCGGGGCAGTTCCGCGGCGGCTGGTGAGAGGTGTGCCGCTGCCGTCCTGAATTTCGGAAGATCCGTTTCCGCGGCAGAGGAGATACGGTAGTACTTCATCATCGAGCCGTTCAGGTCGATGATGCGGCGCTCCAGGCGATGGTCACCGTAGCGGAGATCGATGAGAACGGCCGCGGGGACCAAGAGTGTCCAGTCTTCGAGATTGTCGCTGCCCTCAACGCGGAGTTTGGTAACAGTTCCCTCGGGTTGTTCTTCCCAATCCAGGGTGAGATCTTTGAGGGGCACTTTCAGCGCGGCTGCATCCAAGAGGTATGCGGCAATCCGGCTCGATCGTGTCCCCGGCGCTGCCGTTTGTACGCTCACCAGCGAGCCTCCGTCACCCTTTTTAACCAGCAGGGAGACGCTGCCGGTTTCCTGAAGCCGGGAGCCTGAGACCGGGAATAGGGTCAATTCTCGTGCTCCATGATTAGCCGGAGGGGTAGAGATGTGCGAAAGGGTAAAGGGGACAACCTCGCCCTGACGATTAAAGATGCACAGATCGCCCAGGTCGCTTCTTGTTACCGAACGATAGACAACATCGGGCAGCGTAAACTGGTACATGGCTTCCGTTCCCACCGTGTGCAGGGGGATGCCGTAGGCGAAGTCGACGGGCCGGGAATCCCTGGCCATGGCGTTACCTGCAAACAGCAGTAGGAATAGGGTTGCGATGCAGAGCTGTCTCATGGACTGGATTCCTCCTGGTTGCGTGGCGGCGCCGGTGAGAAGTAGCCGATCACCAGGAGTAGAATTCCGACGCCCACAAAGGAAACGATGCGGGCCACGGTGCCGGTGCCGGAGAGGTCAACGGTAAAAAGTTTCACCACTACAACGGCAAGGAGTCCGGCACCGGAAAGCCAGACCGTGCGGATGCCCTTGCGCGTGGCAAAGACCATGGCGCACAGGGCCAGGAAACTCCAGAAAATGGCAAGCGCCGCTTGCAGCAGAACCGAATGATAGAGGGGCAGGACCTGAAAGGGGACCCCTCCCCAGTGATGAATCGTGCGGATGAGCATGCCGTTCAACCAGATGAAGAGGGTGGCGAAATAGGCCGGGTAGCACCAGCGGCTGAACTGGTTGCGGGAGAATACTTCCGGAAATGCCGCTGCCAGACGACGGAACCAGAGCGGCAGTACGATGGCGATCAGGGCGAAGGTCAGGTCGAGCGGGTTAAGAAACGGCAGGTAGCTGAGCGGGAGCGGATCGCCCGGCGAGCTGACGGTTACGTAAAGGGACCAGCCCCAGGCCGCCAGGGCGAGCGGGCCGGCGCCGAGGGACAGGTAATCATTTTCGTGCCGATCCAGCGGCCAGGAGCTGTGCAATACACGGCTGGTTATCAGCAGAATCATCAGCGCAGGGATCAGTCCCCAGGAAATGAGCGGCCAGACCGGAGCGCCTGCGATCCAGTGGTCGAGCTGCCAGCCGAGTTCCAGGGAAAGGAGAGCGGTCAGGAGCCAGAGTGCTCCGCTGTGGAAAATGGCACGTATGCCGGAGTGGAGCTTCTCGTGACGGTAGAGGATCAGGTAGAACGCGGCAAGAGAAAGCGGCCAGCCTGCTAGTCCGCCTTCGGCAAGGGGGTGGAGCTCATCCTCAACCATTGCCAGCAGGCAGAGCAGTATGGCTGGCAGGAGGGCCAGGGCCGGCCAGGCCAGTGCCGGCCAGCTCAGGCGTTTTTTTAGAAAATCCGAGCACAGGGACGATGCCGCCAGGAAAACCAGCACGATGCCCATCCGGTATCCCGCCACGGCGTGACGGTCTATTTCGGCCAGACCACCGCCAAACCACCAGAAGAGCCCCCAGGTCAGCAGGATGATGCCGGTCAGCGCTTCCCAGGGCTGAACCCTTTCCTTGTGGTGATGCAGGAGGTAGGCGGAAAAAATTCCGGTGAGCGAGATGAGCGTCGTGCCGAGGAACAGGCCGTTGAGCAGCGGCAGAGAGTCTGCTGTTCCGTAGATGTCCGTGAGAAAAGCCAGGCCGGCGCCGAATTGCAGGAGCATACCGAAGGCCCGAGCCGATGTGCGTTCCTGGCGGACTCCGGCCCAGAGGAGCGCCGCCCCTTCCAGCGCCCAGGCGGCTGAGGTCCAGCGGCCTTCCAGTGCAAAGGGGATTGCCATGGTCGCGAAGATGATGCCGAAGGCGAAAAAGGCTTCCGTCAGCGTGCGCATGAATTCCGGCCGTTTCAGGAAGAGCAGCCAGGCGAGCGGCAGGTAGAAGAGGCCGAGTCCCAAGGCGCTCCAGGCCAGGCCGAAATGGTAGGATTCCACCAGCAGTGCCTGCAGACCAAATGCCACGATCGGTGTGCCGAAGACCAGGGTTCCGTCCAGGTAGCCTTTCAGCTTCGGGGGTTGCCTCAGGGCAAAAAGGACCGCGATAAAGGTATAGATCAGGAAAAACAGGATCAGGAACGGCTCGGTAGTGGCGAAGTATTCCGGCCGGTAATACTTCCAGCCCCAGGAGATACCGATGATAAAGGTAAAGGCAAATCCGAGCAAGTTGAGAATTCTCCAGGCCCGGAACCAGGAGATTCCGGCAATGCCGAGGTTCAGGAGCGCGTAATAACTGAACAATGCGACATGGCTGCCGCTGCCCGTGGATGCGAGCACCGGAGCAAGGAAGCCTCCCGAGGCGCCGAGCACCGCCAGGGAGCGGGAGTCCTGCAGAACCGCCAGGATTGCGGAGAGAGCCGCCACGGCAACGAGGACGGAGAAGGCGAATGACGGGGGAATCAGCTCATAAAGACGCAAGGCGGCGAAGGTGGTCAGGTAGAGGATGCCGATGCCGCCACCCTGGAGAGCATGGGCGTAGGAAGTCCGATGAATGCGCAGCCGCCAGCCGAGAATCAGGAGAGCAATCCCTGTCAGGGCTGCTCCGGAGAGTCTCAACTCAATGGGCAGCAGGGCGTGATCAGCGGCGTATTTTACCAGAAATGAGACACCGACGAAGAGGATTACCACCCCTGTCTTGACCAGGAGACTGCCACCTGCCAGAAAATCCTGGATCGGGTTCAGAATGGTCTGGAGTGCCGAAGGTTGCCGCTGGGGGTCTTGTTGAAGCGAAGGTTGTGCCGTAGCCGGGATCTCCGGCCAATCGGGAGTCCATTCAGGGATATCCGAATTATCGGGGGTGACTGTTTTTTCGAACGGGGGCGGTGAATCAGTCTCTGGTTTGCCGGAAAATATTGTGCTTTTTTCCGCCGGCGGCGGGGAGGGCATGGGAGAAATGCGAGAACTGCGCTCAATCAGCCCCCGGAGTTCCCTTAGCTCAAGTTCCAACGCGGAAAGTCTGTTCCGGTAGGAGAAAATGCTCCAAAGAGCGTAACCGAAAAGCAGGCCGGCCAGCGCTCCGCTGATTCCGGAAAGGGCACCTCCGATGATAGCACCGAGCAGAAGGGCAAAAACGATCATTACTCACCGCCGTTCGTTGAAATGTCTGCCATGCGTCAACCGGTTCGGCCGAACGCAGGGAATTTCCATGCGAATCGGGCAGGTCCGAACGAGAGGACCGAATCACTTTTCAGGCCAGGTCTCTCCAGCCCAGGTCTCTCAGCTCCTTCTTCAGTGCCTGCAGTTCCTGCCTCAGTTTCAGGTACTCACTCGGGCTCGGCATTCC
>JAJZQA010000203.1 GCA_021810985.1 Deltaproteobacteria bacterium | reverse complement strand
AATCTCCATCGAGCAGAAGACCACCAGCAAGAACCCCCGCTCCACGGTGGGCACGGTGACGGAGATCTACGACTACCTGCGTCTGCTCTTTGCCCGGGTCGGACACCCGTTTTGCTACAGCTGCGGTAAAGAGATTGCCTCCCAAACGGTCTCGCAGATGGTGGACCAGATCATGGCGCTAGAGGAGGGGACGAAAATTACCCTCCTTTCGCCGCTGATCCGCGGTCGTAAGGGGGAGTACCGCAAGGAACTGCTCCAGCTGCGCAAGGAGGGCTTCGTCCGGGTGGTTATTGACGGGCAGCCCCATGACCTGGCCGAAGAGATTACCCTCGACAAGAAGAAAAAACACGACATCGACATTGTCGTGGACCGGCTGATTGTCAAGGAAGGGATTCAGCGCCGGCTGGCCGATTCACTGGAAACGGCGCTGCACCATGCGGAAGGAATCGCCAAGGTGCAGATCGTTGACGGCGAAACCCTGCTGTTTTCCGAATCCCTGGCCTGCATCGATTGCGGCATCTCCTATCCGGAGATGACCCCGCGCATGTTCTCCTTCAACAACCCGTACGGCGCCTGCCCCGAATGTACCGGACTCGGAACCCGGATGTATTTCGATCCGGAGCTGGTGGTGCCCAACCCGGAGCTTTCGCTGCGGGAGGGGGCGATCGCACCGTGGGAGAAGCGGCTCTCCGGCTGGTTTCACCAGATTCTCGAAGCCCTGGCCAAGGCCTATTCCTTTGATATCTGTACGCCTTTTGCCAAGCTTTCCGAGGAGGCCCGGCGGATCATTCTCCACGGCTCCGGCGGAGAAAAGGTCCAGTTCTGGTGGGAGGAGGATGGCGGCCGCCGCCATACCTACTTCAAAGAATTCGAAGGGGTGCTCAACAATCTCGAACGGCGCTACCGGGAAACCGATTCGGAGCAGGTGCGGGAAGACTTGGAAAAGTACATGAACGTCATGCCCTGTCCCACCTGCGAGGGAGCCCGTCTGAAAAAGGAGGCGCTCTTTGTCCGGGTCGGGGGGCGGAACATCCGTGAGATTTCGGCTCTTTCTATTGCCGATGCCCTGGCCTTCTTCGAGTCGCTCAGCCTGTCGGAAAAGGAGACCGAGATTGCCCGGCGGATTCTCAAGGAGCTTCGCGAACGGCTCAACTTTCTGGTCAATGTGGGGCTCGAATACCTCTCGCTCGACCGCTCGTCCGGCACTCTGTCCGGGGGGGAAGGGCAGCGGATCCGGCTGGCCACCCAGATCGGCTCCAGTCTCGTCGGGGTCCTCTATATCCTCGATGAGCCTTCCATCGGTCTCCACCAGCGCGACAATGCCCGCCTGCTGAAAACCCTGATGCGCCTGCGCGACCTGGGCAATACCGTGCTGGTGGTCGAGCATGACGAAGAGACCATCCTCGAGGCGGACCATGTGATCGACATGGGGCCTGGGGCCGGGGTGCATGGCGGCGAGGTGGTTGCCCAGGGGACACCGGCGGAGGTGATGGCCAATCCCCTCTCACTCACCGGCCGCTACCTGTCCGGCGAACTTCTCATCCCGGTGCCGAAGAAACGTCGGGCGGTGGAGCGCTTCCTGCGCATCGTCGGCGCAACAGAGAATAATCTCAAGGATGTTGAGGTGGCCATTCCCCTGGGGGTGATGACCTGCGTTACCGGGGTCTCCGGCTCGGGAAAATCGTCGCTGATCATCGATACTCTCTTCAAGGTTCTTTCCCAGCGGTTGTACCGGAGCCGGGAAAAGGCCGGCGCGGTCCGCGAGATCCAGGGGCTGGAAACTCTGGACAAGGTGATCAATATAGACCAGTCGCCGATCGGCCGCACGCCGCGCTCCAATCCAGCCACCTACACCGGGGTCTTCACTGAAATCCGCGACCTCTTCGCCGGACTGCCGGAATCGAAACTGCGCGGCTACAAGCCGGGCCGTTACTCCTTCAACGTCAAGGGCGGCCGCTGCGAGGCCTGTTCCGGCGACGGCATCATCAAGATCGAGATGCATTTCCTGCCGGATGTCTATGTCCAGTGCGAGGTCTGCAAGGGCGCCCGCTACAACCGCGAAACTCTCGAGGTGAAATACAAGGGCAAATCCATCGCCGAGGTGCTGGACATGACCGTTTCCCAGGCGGTGCAGTTCATGGAAAACATCCCGCGGATCAAAAACAAACTGATAACCCTGGAAAACGTCGGCCTCGGCTACATCAAACTCGGTCAGTCGGCCACCACCCTGTCCGGCGGCGAGGCCCAGCGGGTGAAGCTGGCCAAGGAGCTTTCCAAGCGGGCCACCGGCCGGACCATCTATATTCTCGACGAACCGACCACCGGCCTGCATTTCCACGATATCGCCAAGCTGCTGGAAGTCTTGGAGCGGCTGGTGGAGGCGGGCAACACCATCGTCATCATCGAGCACAATCTGGATGTGATCAAGACCGCCGACTACCTGATCGACCTCGGCCCCGAAGGGGGCGACCGCGGCGGCGAGGTGATCGCCACCGGGACGCCGGAGGAGGTGGCGGCGGTGACAAGGTCCTATACCGGGCAGTTTTTGCGGAAGTTGCTGTAGAACCTAACCCCTCCCGACCTCCCCTTAAGCTAAGGGGAGGAGATCGAGATATGAAACTGAAATCATCGATTGTCTGATTTATTAAACATATTGATAGTAAGATCCAGGAGACAAACATGGGTGAAACAATACGCTTCGGCATTTCCATCGACGACAAGTTGCTGAAGAGCTTTGACCATCTGATCGAGGAAAAGGGCTATCTGAACCGTTCCGAGGCAATTCGCGACCTGATCCGGGCGTCGCTGGTGGAATTGAAGTGGGAGAACGGTGACGAGGCAACCGTGGGTACGGTCACACTGGTCTATGATCACCATGTGCATGACCTTGCCGACAAGCTCACCGAACAGCAGCATGCCCACCATGATCAGATCGTCTCTTCTCTCCATGTCCACCTGGATGCCCACAACTGCCTGGAAGTGCTGGTGGTGCGGGGTAAGGCCAGCGAGGTGAAGAAGATCGCCGATGAATTGATCGGGGTAAAGGGAGTGAAGCACGGCAAGCTGGTCATGACCACTACCGGCCAGGAGCTGCACTAAGGAACAAAACCAGCTGATCAGGCTGATGGCTGAAGACGAGAAGGGTTTTGCCCGTTCCTTACGGATTGTTTTTCAGGAGACTATTTCCCGCTATCCACAAATCAAATCTGTTGCTCTCTTGTTCCTGAGACGCCGAAGTCCCTGAAATTTCTTTGCTTGCCTTTAACTGGATTTGACTTTAGACTTATACATTCAAGCGCACCGTGCCTTTTTCTCTGGCTGATCTACGGGCTGCTATGAATACAATCTATGCTGTAACCGAGAAAGGAATCACAAAATGCCGAAAATTTATATCGTTGATGTGACCAATCGGGACGGGGTGCAGACCTCGCGCCTTGGCCTGGCCAAGCTGGAAAAAACCATAATCAACATGCTTCTCAATGAAATGGGAATCCATCAGAGTGAGTTCGGCTTTCCCTTTACCCATCATGAGAAAAACTATATCGAAGCCAATCTTGAACTGGCGGAAATGGGCGTTCTGCAGCCGATCAAGCTGAGTGGCTGGTGTCCGATGCGGGCTGAAGAGATCAAGGAATCGTTCAAAAGCGGCAAACTGAAAAATGTGAACCTCTCCATTTCCACCTCACAACTGATGACTGAAGGCAAGTTCAGCGGCCGGATCGTCAGAAATCCGGAAGAAAACCCTGCCGTTCCCAATCTTCTCGATATCATGACGGAAAATGTGCAGCTGGCGAAAAGCCTCGGCGCGGAGATTGTCGGGGTGAATGCCGAGGATGCCTCCCGGACCGACGATGAGTACCTGGTCCGTTTCGCGCTCCGCGCCAAAGAAGCGGGTGCCGACCGTTTCCGCTACTGCGATACCCTTGGCTATGATGACCCGTTTACCATCTATCGCCGGATCCGGATGATCGCAGAGGAAGTGAAGATGCCGATCGAACTGCACTGCCACAACGATCTGGGGCTTGGCGTGGCCTGCTCCGTTGCCGGCGCCAAGGCAGCCATCGACGGCGGCGTCGATGCCTATATCAACACCGCTATCAACTCCATGGGCGAGCGGGCCGGCAACGCGGACCTGGTCTCGGTGATTCTGGCCATGAAGAAAGCCAGCGGTCTTGCGGGAAAATACCTGCTCGATGAGCAGGTGGACCTCACAAAGGCCTGGAAGATCGCCAAGTACGCCTCCTACGCCTTCGGCGTGCCGATTCCCATGAATCAGGTGGGCGTCGGTGCCAATGCCTTTGCTCATGAGTCCGGAATCCATGCTGACGGAGCTTTGAAGAATCGCCGGAATTACGAATTATATGATTTCGAGGAACTGGGCCGGGGCGAGCCGGAAATCATCGATACCGGCCGGGAGATTACCGCCGGCGAATACAGCGGCATCAAAGGATTCCGCAACGTCTACGACCAGTTGGAGATAGAGTTCCACAACGACAAGGAAGCAAATGACATCCTTGAATTGGTACGTTACGCGAACGTACACACCCAGAAGCCCCTGGTGGATGACGAGCTGCGCTTCATTGCGAAATATCCCGATATGGCGCGGAAGATCATGACCATGACTCCGCTCCGCTAAGGAAAGGACGCGGTTACTTTTTTACCTGATTAGCGTCAATCTTCCGCTATGGTTTTACACAGTCCCTTCTCCTTTAGGCCCTCTGGGTCCTGAGGACCCTCAGGACCTAAAGGAGAAGGGGCTCACAACGGAAGATTGACGCTAATCAGCCTTTTTGATGAAAGACAGGTTTCAGCGTGGTGGCAGTATTTCCGAAAGCCGAACCGTTTATGTCATACCGTGATGTTACCGGAAAGGTAGCTGCCCGTGGACGAGAAGAAACGGATTTTCGATGCCGTCCGAGAGAGTGAGGAGCGATACCGCAGACTGGTGGAGTTATCCCCGGACGGAATCATTATTACCTCCGAGTTCAGGTTTCTGTTCATGAACCCTTCCGGAATCCGGATTCTTGCCGGGGAAAGTGTCGAGGAGTTCCTCGGCAGATCCGTGTTTGATTTTGTTCACTGCGATCACCGCCGGATTCTTGCGGAACGCTTCAGGAAAATGC
>JAJZQA010000202.1 GCA_021810985.1 Deltaproteobacteria bacterium | reverse complement strand
CCCGGCTGGCTTCCGAGCTGGGTGATGCCTTGCGGACCTTTCCCGAGGTGACCGATTTCCAGACCTATATCGGCACCAGTGCTCCCTTCAACTTCAATGGCCTGGTACGCCACTACTACCTGCGCCAGGGGGCGAACCTGGCCGACATCCAGGTCAATTTCGTCGGCAAGTCCGAGCGCTCGGACCAGTCCCACGACATTGCCAAGCGCCTCCGTCCGGTGTTGAAGAAAATTGCCGACCGCTACGGCGCCCGCATCAAAGTGGCTGAAATTCCGCCCGGACCGCCGGTGCTTTCGACCCTGGTGGCGGAGGTCTATGGTCCCGATCAAAAGACGCGGATTGATATTGCCCGCCGGATCAAGGACATTTTCAGCAGGACTCCCGGAGTGGTGGATGTTGACTGGTACCTGGAAGATGATCAGGCCCTCTATACCTTTGCCGTGGACAAGGAAAAGGCTGCCCTGTCCGGCATTTCCACGGACGATGTCGCAAAGACCCTGCGGGTCGCACTCGCCGGCATGGATGCGGGGCTCCTGCATCTACCGGGAGAAAAGGAAGCGGTGCTCGTCAATGTGCGGCTCCCGGTGAACCGGAGAAGTTCGTTGGAGTCGCTTTCCTCCATCTACGTACCGGCCCCGGGCGGGAATGTACCGTTGTCCCAGCTGGTCAGGGTGAGCAAAGGACTTGAAAACAAGAGCATCTACCGCAAGAATCTCAAGAATACCGTGTATGTAATCGGTGACGTGGCTGGTGAGATCGAGGCGCCGGTCTATGCTATCCTGAAAATGGGCAAGGAAATCGACAAGATCAAGCTTCCCGACGGCTACCGGGTCGGCCAGCTGGCGGCCCGTCAACCCTGGAGCGAGGAACGGCCGGCACTCAAGTGGGACGGTGAATGGCACATCACCTACGAGGTGTTCCGCGACCTGGGCATTGCCTTTGGCGCGGTGATGGTGCTTATCTATGTTCTGGTGGTGGCCTGGTTCCGGAGTTTCACCACGCCGCTGGTGATCATGGCACCGATCCCCCTGACCCTGATCGGCATCCTTCCGGGCCACGCGCTGTTCGGGGCCTTCTTCACCGCCACCAGTATGATCGGTTTCATCGCCCTGGCCGGGATTATTGTCCGCAATTCCATTATCCTCATCGACTTTGCCGAGCTGAAGCGGCGCGAGGGGTTGCCGCTGGACGAGGCGATCATCGAGGCAGGGGCGGTGCGCTTCCGGCCGATGCTCCTGACCGGCGCCGCGGTGGTGGTCGGCAGTTTCGTCATCGTCTTCGACCCGATCTTCCAGGGACTGGCTATTGCCCTGATGTGCGGCGAGATCGCTTCCACTACCCTGTCGCGGGTGACGATTCCGGTGCTCTATTTCCTGGTGGAGCGGAGGAAGGAACTTGGAACGGTGAGGCGTGAGGAGTGAAGCGTGAAGAGTGAGGAGTGAGGAGGTAACACCATGTACATTGACCGATTGTTGAGAATCATTGCCGGAGCATTTATCCTGTTGTCGGTGCTGCTGGCCGTCAAGGTCAACCTCAACTGGCTCTGGTTCACCGCCTTTGTCGGCCTGAACCTGTTTCAGTCCGGCTTCAGCAACTGGTGTCCGATGATTACCATTCTGGAAAAGCTGGGTGTGCCGCGTTTTCCGAAAGGCCATCATGCAGAATAAACTTCGGATTACCGTCCTCTGCGAGAATAGTGTCGGGCCTGTTTCCGGGACCCTGGGCGAACATGGCTTTGCCGCCCTGCTGGAGGGCGAAGGGCTGAATATCCTCTTCGACACCGGCATGGGCGAAACCCTGCTGCGGAACGCCCAGCGGATGAATCGCGACCTGCACCGGGTCGACCAGGTGGTTCTTTCCCATGGCCATTGTGACCATACCGGCGGTCTGCTGCCCCTGTTGCGAAATTGTGGCGGAAAAGAGGTCTTTGCCCATCCAGCGGTATTTTCCCGGCGCTACCGGGTCAAGGATTCCGGCGAAAGCGTTCCGATCGGGATACCCTATGAAGAGGCCTTTCTGCGAGGGCTGAAGGCGCGCTTCAACCTCGACAACCGCTTCCGGGAGATTGCTCCCGGAATTTTTCTCACTGGAGATGTGCCGCGCAAGACTGCTTTCGAAAAGGGCGACCGGGGCATGTTCCTCGACCCTGAGGGTCGTGAAACTGATCCGATAAAGGATGACCAGTCACTGGCAATCAGGACCTCGAAGGGGCTGGTTCTGCTGCTGGGTTGCTGTCATGCCGGGCTGGTCAACACCATCGAGTATGCCCGGGAACAAACCGGAGAGGAGCGGCTCTATGCCGTAATCGGCGGTACTCATCTCAATTTCTGTTCTCACGAGCAGACGGAAGCTACCGTCAGGGCCCTGAAAGAGAGCGGGATCGGCAAAATCAGCGCCAGCCACTGCACCGGCTTTGCCGCTTCAGCGAGGCTGCAGCGGGAGTTCCCCGGCGAGTTCCATCCAGCCAATGTGGGCTATATGCTGGAAACGGGATAAAAAAAGGGGCGACCGTGCGGTCGCCCAAGGAGGGAAAAAAGAGATGCTCTAGTCGGCTTTGCTGCCAGGCGTCTTTCTTTTCACGAAATATCTGGATTCATTAATTGTGCCAGCAGAAAAATCCTCCGCTCCGCAACGAAATCATCTTGCCGCCTCCGCACGGAAACTTCGGAAAAACAACGGCCCGAAAAGCCCTTTCCATGCAGGGAAGGGCTTTTCGGGCCGTTGTCTTGGCGTCGCAAAAGTTGCTGCATTGTCCATTGTCGCGAGGCAAGCATCTTGTAAAGGGGTGCTGGGTTGCCTGGTTTTTAGGCAGTGAGTGCATTTCTCGGGCACGGGTGTTGCCCCGTTCCAGCTCACCCCCTGCCGAAAATTTCTAGTTGAAATCTAGGCGAGATCCAGCACCGCCTTCACGGTCTTCTCAATTCCTTCGGCGGCTTCCGAGATTCGGTTCGCCAGCATGTACGCAGGGGTGGAAACGATCTTGTTTTCCTTGTCCACCACGAATTCCCTGACCGGACATGCCACATGCCTGCTGCCGGTCTGGTCGATGGCTGCCGCCGTGCCGGAATCGTTGCCGATGGTCACTGCCGGTGCGTACTCCTTGCCGAGTGCCGCCGCTATCAGTGCCGGCGCAATGCAGATGGCGCCGATCGGTTTTTTGGCTGCTGCCATTTCCCGGATCAGGCGGGCAACGTCCGGCTGAATGGACGCATTCGCTCCTTTCTCGGCAAAGTCGCAGAGGTTCTTGGCCGCGCCGAAGCCGCCCGGAAAGATGATCGCATCCAGGTCGGCAGCCTTGACATCCTTGATGTTCCTGATGTTGCCGCGGGAAATTCGTGCCGCTTCCACCAGGACGTTTCTCCGCGCTCCGGTTTCCTTCATGGTCAGGTGATTTACCTCGGTAAATTCCATATCCGGAGCCATGCAAACCGCTTCCGCTCCATTCCTGTCGATTGCCAGTAGGGTCAACACCGCTTCGTGGATCTCACTCCCGTCCCGCACCCCGCATCCGGAAAGCACCACACCGATTTTCTTTTTCACGGAAATCTCCTCCAGTCCAGTTTATCTTTTTTCAACGTCTGCACCCATCTGAAATTTTAGGCGGAAACATGCTCTTGCGCAAGGTTGATCTTGCAATGATTTGGCTACGGCACGAGGATGAAGCAGGCGGGTGTCAGGTCAGCGGCAGACTGAATTTTCGCAGGGACGGAAAGGGGGTTGCCGGGGCAGGCCCCCCTTCGGCCGGGTTCGTGGATCTGGCGGCGTAATGCTTCGGAGCATTATTTCTTTGCTTCGATACTTGCAGCCTTCATCCGGTATTGAATCGTTACTTTTGCGCCGACTTTCAGATTGCCGCTGACTTTAGTCTCTTTGTCGAGGGCAATCTCCCACTTTTCCTTGCCTTTCTGGATGGTTACCATGTCAGGTTTGACTTCCAGCACCGGCCCGGTCACCTGGTATGTTTTCGGCATCCCGGCGATGGCAACGGATGCGGTGAGGAAGGTGGCCGCGACAAAGGTAGCAATCAGTTTCATACAAACCTCCTTATTTGAGTCGAATAGCTTATTGCCCACTAATACCAGAGAACTGCCTTCTGTCAAGGAGCAGAGGGGCTGCATCGTTCTGATAAAAGGCCGATACCAGCTGACTGCGGGCCGGCCGGTTCCGGTTGCCGGTCAGAGGAGCACGCTGCTGACGGTAAACATCAGGATACAGAGCAGGGAGCCTGCGCTGATGCAGGCGATGGCGAATTCCTCGTCAAGCCGGTATTTCAGGGCAATGATGCTGGTGGTCAGGGCCGGGGGCATGGCCGTTTCCAGGAGTGTCACCTGGTAGGGCAAGCCGTTTTTCCCGAGAAAATGGAAAACCATCAGCAGCAGCAGAGGGATGAGAATCATCCGAACCGCGAGACAGGCGGCAATGGGTTTGCTGTCCCGCAGAGAGGTGAGCCGGACTCTTGCGCCGATGAGGAAAATGGTGAGGGGCAGGGTTGTCCAGCCGAACCAGCCCAGCACCGTATCGAAGGGGGCGGAAAAGCGAATTCCGGCAACGTTGAGGGTCAGGGCTGCCAGGAGCGCCAGGAACGGGGGAAACTTCAGACAGTGAAAAATGCTCTCCTTGCCGCCGGCAATGAAGAAACCGAGGGTGAGAAAAACGGGAAACATGCCCATCTGGTCGTAAATGACCGCATAGGAGAGGCCGGTTGCCCCGAACAGTGCATAGGAGAGCGGGTAACCAACAAAAGCCGTATTGGGGAAGGTCGAGACGAGCATGAATACGCGCAATCTCGCGCTTTCGAGCCGCATCAACTTGCCGACGGCAAAGGAGATTGCCGCGCCCGCGAACATCACCAGCCAGGCGATCACCGCAATGTCGAAATGGGCTTTCCGCAGATCAAGGCCGCCGATGGTCACCAGGGTCATGCAGGGGAGCGAGAAGCTGATTACATAGTGTACCAGGTGCGTCAGGTGCTTTTCCCTGACCATACCGGTGCGGCGGAGAATCAACGCGAGGCAGAAAATGCCGGTTATGAGGAGTATTTTGTCCATGGGGTTCCGGAATGCCTATCAGTTTCCATCTGGAATGTCTCGGCAGAGGCTGGGCTGGAACTTCCTCGAAGCCTCTCGTAA